>NZ_JBEZKB010000013.1:0-221436 GCF_040651475.1 Streptomyces sp. NPDC048442 | reverse complement strand
GCCCACCCCTACTTCACGAGGTCGGCGAAGAAGATGATGTTGTCAGAACGGTGGCCGTCGCGGATCGGGCCCCCGCAAGTAAGGACCGGTAGCGAACAACGCGACGCGTGCGTGCGGCGCCCCGCAACGCAAATCAGGCCTGGTGTTTCAGCTGTCGGGGTGGCGGGATTTGAACCGGCTGGTCTCCGGTGGCCTGGGGGATCTTCAGACGGAAGATCATCTCCTAGGTTTCTCCCAGACCCATGTGTTCTCGGAGTGCGGTGTTGTTCCTGCGGGCCATTGCGTGAGCAAGTTTGCATGCGGCCATGGCGCTCGCTCTCTCTGCTGGATGGTGCTCTGAACAGGCTGGCGTCCCTTTCGGGCGGGAGCTGCTCCAGTGCCGCCTGGAGGCCATTGGCATGTCAGTCTTCGGGTGCCGCGGCCACGACGGGGCGCAGCGCAGGCCCTTCGAGTTCGACCTGCCGGCTCACCCATGCGTCGTCTGTCTGCCTCCGTTCGAACCTGAGCGACGGACTCTGGTGGGACCCCGCACCCACCCTTGTGCAACAACTTTTAGTCGACTGTCGCCGGCGCTCGCCTGACGATGTCGGCAAGCGGTCCCCGATATGTAGTGCCGAGTTTTCTCACCACGCCCAGCATGGGACCGGGGCCGTTGCGCAACCGGCTCAAATAGTTCTCGGGAAGCAGCACTCGATCACCGATCTTGAGCGGCTCGCTTCCGCACCAGCGGTAGGCATACCCGCCGACATCCACCACCTGATCGCCGGCGACTTCATACACGCGTTGGGCGTCATCCAGTTGTTTCTCAAGTTCTGTCACGCGTTGCTCCAGCCGTCGGATGCGCCGAGATCTCGAACGCGCTGTGGTTTGCTGCGACGGTGACGAGCACGTCCTCAACATCGGTGATCACGCGGCTGCGGGCCAGCCGGATCCGGTTCCACTCGGTGTCGTCCTCCCCGCTCACCCTGAGCAGCCCGAGGAAGAAGTCCCCCTTTGCCCGCCCGCTGTACTTCAGGTGGTAGCCCTCGGGCGCGCGCTGCCGTGCCGCGTCGAACGCCCGACGGTAGCGAGCACGCTCCGCCTCGCTGAGGTCCGGGATCCGGAGGAACCGTCCTGCTTGCTGGACCTCAGAGATCAACGCGGCGCCGACTTCCGCAGGCGATGACCGAGGGGGCTTCGCGCTGCGCCGAGGTGCCGGCTTCGGCTTGGACTCGACCAAGGATCGCTGCTGGGGCGGCGAAGGCGTCGCCTGCTGCTTGCGTGGTGTCGGATCCGGCCGGTCCGGATGGTGACCGTTCTCCAGATAGAAGCGCCCGGCCTCGGCGATCTGTGCCTGCCACTTCCCGCCCTGCCGGGGCATGGTGATCAGACCGCGCGCCTTGAGCGCCCGGGCGGTGACGGCCAGCTCGGGGTTGTCGGAGGTGACGGGCGTGGACCCGTCACCGATGCGGGTCAGGAGTGCGAGTTGGCGGTCGTTCAGCGGTGACCATGGATGCATGGCGGTTTCGTACCGGCTGGCACCTCCTGGGCACAAGCTGTGGGGTGCGATTCCGACTGAGTGAGCGCGGAGTCGCCGCTCGGGAGCCGGACCCTGGATTGGACTCCCCGATGGCTCCCAGAACCGCTGCTCGTTCAGATGCCGAGGCGCCCGTCAACGCTCTGCGGACGTACTGGACCCTTCCCCGACGGCGGCCTGCGCCATGGCGACAAAACGAGAGATCAGAGGGTGCGCGCCGTGCCGTGAGTAGACAAGGTTGAGGGGGACGCGTGGCGCGTCGGGGATGGTGAGGAAAGAGACGAAGGAATGGATGTGCTGCCGGCCGACGAACTCGGGGACCACCCCTACCCCTTTGTTTGCGGCAACGGCCTCCAGCCATTCATCGAAATTGCGGCAGACGGCAGACACTGTGGGTTGGTTGTCCGCAGGCCAATCGGTCAAATCGGTCGTGCCGCTCACCTCGTTGATGACCAGGCCAAGGTTGGCGATCTCCTGCCAGCCGATCTCCTCGCGCCCGGCGAGATCGGATCGCGTGGAGACCGCCGCCACTCTGCGTTCGTGCAGCAGGGGGACGATCTCCACGTCGGGGGCTACTATCCGGCCCCGCAGGATCGCAAGGTCGGTATCACCGCTATCGACTCCGGCGAGTTGGGCATCGTGTCGGTGCACGCGTACGGAGGTGCCGGTCTCTTCCTCGAAGCCCGCGATTACTTCTTGCGGCCAGTCTGTGGGGAAGCCCCAGGCGAATCCGACTCGGAACGTGTCGTCGCCGGCTTCGGGACGCAGTACTGCTTCCAACCTGGGTATGAGGAAGCGGAGTTGTTCGTGGAGGCTCTCGCCGTCTGGCGTGAGATGGACCTGGCGGGTGGTCCGTTCCAGTAGACGGCGGCCGAGCAACTCTTCGAGGCGCTGAATGTTACGGCTGAGAGTCGGCTGGGACACGTTCATCCGCTTCGCTGCCCGGGTGAAGTGCTTCTCCTCCGCCAGGGCCAGAAACCCGCGGAGGTGATGTAGCTCGATACTCATGGACAGCAGCATATGCAGTGCCGCGAAAGTGCTCTCAGCTCCTGGGCGCCCTCGACTCCACGATGCCGAACCCACCCGCGCCCACCTTCGCCTCTCCCGACGAAGAGCCCCGGGGCAGGCCCGGAGCTCCTCAGTACGACGCTCTCCTTGGGGCTCCCGGCCCTCGCGGGGTTGTGGTCAGCCCCGGTACTCCTCGTCCGTTACGTGTTCCTTCCACTCCGTAGGGCCGTCCGTGACCGCGATGTGCGTCATGAATGTGCCCGGAGTCGCGCCGTGCCAGTGCTCCTCGCCGGGGTGGCAGACCACCGTGTCACCGGCCCTGATCTCCTGGCGTTCGGCGCCACGGGCCTGTACATAGCCCACGCCTTCGGTAACGTGCAGCACCTGCCCTGCAGGGTGCCGGTGCCAAGCGCTGTGAGAGCCGGGTGTGAACAGCACGTTGCGTACCTCGGTGTTGGCGGTGGCGCCGATCTGGGGCCAAAGCCAGACATCGCCCAAGAACCGGTCCTCGGGTCCGTGGGTTGCGTCTCCGGGGTGACGGATGACGTCCATGGCGTTCTCCTTCGTGGTCATGCGTGGTGTGGGTTGGTTGTTTCGGGCTTACCGGCGAGCAGGATCAGCGCTGAGGCGGCGATCGATACCGCGGCCAGGATGGTGTTGGTGGTGGTGAAGGCAGCCTTCGGTGCCCCACTGCGCGTGACGAGGTCCAAGTAGACGGTCCCGAAGACGGCCACGCCGAGGGTGCCGCCGACCTGCAACGTCGTGTTGAACAGGCCGCTCACGTCAGGCGCGTACTCGGCTTCGACGGAATCGGTCAGACGGGCCAGGGATCCGCTGAACGCGGCGCCGTAGCCGACACCGCCGATGCCGAGGAGCAGGATGAGCCAAGCAGTGCTCTGGGCGCCGGCCGCCACTGCTGCGAAGCAGATCGCCATCAGCAGGCCGCCCACCGGTGCCGCGAGCCTCCGGGCACGGGCTCCCATCCGGCCGAGAGCCGGACCGACCATCGCGAATGTCGCCACCCACGCAATGGGGAGGAGGCCCGAGTAGACCGGGCTCTTACCGAGCCCTTGCTGCAGATAGAGCGCGAGGACAAACAGGATCGCGAAGTAGTTTGCCCGGGTCACGGCCTGGGAGACGAGCACCAGGGAGACCTGCCTGCGGGCAAGCAGTGAGACATTCATCAGTGGGTCGCCCGCACGCCGTGCTATGCCCCGCTCCACCTTGGCGAAGAGGACAAACACCGGCAGGGACCCGCCGAGGCACAGCCATGTCCACAAGGGCCACCCAGCATCCTGACCGAGCACCAGTGGCGTCACCAGCAGAAGCAGCCCGAGCGAGAGAAGTCCGACGCCGCGCATATCCAGCGTCTTCTGCCGCGAAATCACGTCGTCCGGGAGGAAGACGAACGAGGCGATCAGCAAGACGACACCGATCGGCACATTGATCAGGAAAATAGGCCGCCACCCCGAGCCGAGAATGTCCGCTGACACGAGGACGCCGCCCAGCGCCTGACCGACGACTGAACTCACCCCGAGGACACCGGTGTACGCCCCTAGGGCCCGTCGGCGCGCGCCGTCCTTGAAGTGCACTTGGATGCCCGTCAGGACCTGCGCGACCATCAGAGCCGCGCCAAGTCCCTGTACGACACGTGCGCCGACCAGGGCGGTGCTGGTGGGCGCGAGACCGCAGGCGAGTGACGACACTGTGAAGACGGAGAGTCCGAGCAGGTACGTCCACCGCCGTCCGCGGATCTCGCCGATCCTGGCTCCGGTGATCAGCAGAACCGCGTACGCGAGGGTGTACCCCGAAACAATGAGTTCCAGTTCGCCACTCGTTGCGTGCAGGTGATCGCGGATGGATGGGATCGCGACGTTCACCACCGCAATGTCGACGTTCCCGAGGAACATCCCGCCGAGCAGACAGACCAGTAGCCAGCCCGGCCTCCTGACGGCGAGGGCCTGCCGCCTCTCGGCCCGCGCCGGCTCAGTTGAAACAGACGTCTTCAAGAAACCCACCTGACTGTGACTGGGAACTACAGGGACAGGCGCTTAGACGGCGTCCCGCTGAACCAGCTGGAACTGGATCCCGTTGGAGGACTCGGGCTGGGTCCAAGCGTTGAGGTTCGGGCCGACGGGGACGGGTGCGCTCGTGGTGAGCTCGATGCCGAGTTGCTGGACCGCCTTCATAATCTGGGGCACGTCGTCGACCTCGACACCTATGTGTTCCAACCGGGCCTGGTTTCCCTCCCCGAGTCGGTTGCGGCGGGCTTCCTCGGTGGTGGGCTCGATGAGCTCGATGCGGCCGTCTCCGCAGTGGTAGAACGCGATCTTCACGTTCCTTTCGGGAACCTCCTGTGCCCGCTCCAGTTGCATTCCAAGGCTTTCCAGGAGCGCCCTTGCTGCGGTGATGTTGTCGACGACCACACCGATGTGATCAATCCTCTGGAACATTTCGCCTCCTATTTTCTCGGTTGTGATTACGCGTGCTCTTTTGAGAAGTTGTTGTGCAGGGCGGCCAGTTGGGGCAGGTTCGACATATTGAGAAGGAGCAAGTCCCCTGAATCTTCCTGATTCTCGAAGTAATGCACCTGCCAAGCCGGTATGAGCATGATGTCGTCCGTGCTCAACTCGACCGATTCCCTGGACTTTTCGAATACCACGGTGCCCGATCCGGCCCGTACGAAGTAGAGGTGCCACCAGGAGTGCGAGTGAGGGGTAGTACGCTCGCCGGGACGGACAGATTGAAAAGTCATGGAAGTTCCCGGGACAACTTCGTGGTTGCCGTCGGGGGTGGCCAGGGTCAGCGTGCCGTATGGAGTGTGCTCAGCCGCTTCGATTTCTTTGGCCAAGAAACCCCAGTTCCAGACGATGGGACTCTGTTCAACCCGTGCGTGGCGTTTACGGAATTCAGGGTAGGGAAACTGATTTCCGGTCTGAATTGGCATGCTGCTCCTCCGAGGTGGCAGTGCTTGCCTGTCGTATATGGGCGATCATGTCCCGCACGGAGACATCGGCATCGGTGCTGAATTGTGAGGGCATTCCCTGCCGGGGCAATGCATGGGTGTAGAACCTCGGGCCCTCGACGGGATAGCCCACTGCCCATGCAGTACGAAGCGGCTCGTTGGCTGCCGTGATCGGCCGGCCCCGCTCATCGATGTCCAAGCCGCCTGGCTTGAACGTGCCGTTGGTGTAGGGGCGGATGAGGCCGCGGCGGAGCAGGTTCGCGGTCAGTGGTGATCTGTCGCGCTCGGGGTGGCACGCGTCAAGCCGCGCAATGACCAGCGCGTCGGCGTGGCAGGTGGCTACCCCGTCCGGGTATTCGGTCCGGATCGCGAACCGCGCCGCGTCCCGGTCCAGGCTCACCCGGCTCCCCGGCCCCCCGGCCAGGTCCACGACCCCTGCCCGGAACAGTGCGAGGAGCTGGTGGTTGCGGTGCCGGGGCGGGCCGAACGAAACCCTGTTCATGACCGGGACGTACGTCGTGTTGAACGTCGCATGGGAGGCGGGGGTGAGCCGTGAGAACTCCACGGCCTCGCGCAGGCTTGCGCGGGTATCGCGGATAACGTCGGTAGCAGCCTTTACGGGACTCGTCATGTTGCCGAGCTCCGCATGCATCAGGTCACTCTCGACGTAGTCGAGGAAGAACTCTCTGAAGGCGTGCTGGTTCTTGAACTCCCGCCCACGCAATGGGTCGATGATCTCCTCGATAAGGCGCCGGTCGGTTGAGGTGACCTCGTACTCCTCGGGAGAAGCTGAGCCGCCCTCCTCTGCCGATCGGTAGGCGTACGCCATTTCCTTCAGCAGGAGCGGCAGGACCTCCTCCTCGAAGTCGAGTTGGGGGCTGCTCCGGTGATGGGTGGCTTTCTCCTGCAGGAGCCGCACGGCTTCCTTGGTGAAGAACTGCGCGCGGTGTCCGCCGGTGAGCCCCTTCTGGTTCACCCCCCGCGCGGCGAACGGCAGACATTGACGGGAGAACAGGTGGATCTGCGGCTCTCGCCCCGACGGGAGGTACTCCGTCCCCGAGCCGGCGCCGCGGAACTGACCACCGCGGCCGACGGTGAGTTCGGAGATGACATCGTGTGCGGTCAGCCCGAACCCCTGGACGGCTACGGAAGAGCCAGGGGCGATCTCCTGGAGCCGGTCAACCGGGTAGGGGGTGGGGCAGTAGACGAGCCGAGGGTTTCGGTCGGCGTACTGACCGGCGAACTCCTCGTATGCACGGTCCTCTTCGGTCGGAGTCCGCTCGCAGTGCCCCGTAGCCAGGAAAACGTAGTCGATCGAGAGGATGAATCCCTTCGCAAGATGGACGGCGAAGCTCTCGTCGTCCCGCGCTTCGATGTCCAGAGCCCGGTCGCGGTGGTGGATCACGCGGACCTGAGACGGTGCGGATCGCACTGTCCGATCGAAGACCTCACTGAGGTATGAGCCGAGGATCTGCCGTGGCAGATACGCATGTTCTCCTACTGGCTCGCCCCCGTCCCCGCCGGTGCGGTGGAACTCGGTATGGAACTCTCGGTAGCCGCTGCCCGCCGCCCATTCTGTGAACGAGGGCCCCTGGCCGCCGGCGAACATCGTCACCTGGCTGGCTACGGTGTTGGTCAGCAGATGTGCCGGCTGACGCGTGGAGTGGACGCCCTGGCCCCCGTCGCCCGGATCGATGAGATGCACGTCCAAGTCGGTGCCAGGGGGCAGTTGACCGGCGAGCTCGGAGATCCGCTGCAGGATACTCAGCCCACGTGGCCCCATGCCGATCACGGCCACCTGGAAGGCCTTCATCGCGCGGCCACGTGCACGGCTGCGGCGGTCTCGATGCTGTCCAGTGCAGGTTCGTGGAGGCAGACCCAGTCGTCCGCGCCGCTGAGCCGTGGGAAGCGCTGCGCCACCTGCGGATCATGTCCGGGGATGATGTGGTCGTCGCCGTCCGCCAGTGCCTCGATCTTGTCGTACCCGTCCAACATTGGCGTGAGCTGGTCGAGGATCGGAAAGGGGCTGCGCAGACGAATGTTTGCCCAAAGGTGACTGGCGTCGCTTGCCAGGACCACCCAGCCGCGCGCGGTCGGAACCCGGACGACTTGGGTGCCCGGTGTGTGACCCGGTACGGAGTGCACCGTCACACCAGGGAGAACCTCGGCCTCTCCGCGATGCAACACCAATTGGCCCTCGAACAGCCTTTGGACTGCGGCCTGGACGTTGACGGGCTCGAAAGGCTTGCGCACGATGTGGTGTCGCATCGCGGGCCCCGTGCAGAACTGGAGCTCCTCCTCCTGCAGATGAATGCGCGCGTGGGGGAACCGATCGAGGTTTCCCGCGTGGTCGTAGTGCAGGTGCGTGATCACGACGTCCGAGACATCGCCTGCTGCGACGCCGAGATCGGTCAGTGCGTCGACGGGGTCACGAAAGAGAGTCCGCCCTCGGCGCAGCGCCATCTCCTCGGGAAATCCGGTGTCCACCAGCAGGAAGTGCTGCTCGTTGCGGACCACCCAGAAATAGAAGTCCATGGGCATGTCCGTGCCCTGGGTGAACTGGCCTTCGTCGACAAGAAAGTTGTCGCGGGCGGGTCGGTCGGCGTGCGTGCCGAACCGGAGTGCCAGCACTTCGTACGTCGGAAACGTGCTCTCAGACATGCCCTCACACCCCTACGAGGTCAAGCGGTTGGCTGAGGACCGAGGGGTCGGCGGTGGCAGTCTCGTCCTCGAAAAAGAACCGAGGCTCACCGAAGGCCGGGACGAGCTGGTCGAACCATGTGGCTTGGGGGTCGAACTTTGCGTAGAAGGGACGGCGGACGAGGCCGCCCTCACGCGCCTGGAGGAACTGCAGGGCGAAGACCTTCTCGCCCCGAATCGTCGGCACGCCGTCGATGAGCACCTTGCCGGGGAACGCGCTCATCGAGGGGCCGCGCACCGTACGCGAGAGCCCGGAGACAGATCCATAGGCGGTCCGGAAGATGTCGTACGCCTCGACCAGCGGCAGCTCGAAGTAGGCACGAGCACCGGTGTCGCGCTCGACGAACATGTAGTACGGAATGGCGCCCAGCTTCACACCCTGAGTCCACAACTCGTGCCAGGCGCTGGGGTCGTCATTGATGTGCCGGAGAACGGGGGACTGCATGCGGACGACGGCGCCCGTTGCGGTGATGCGCCGCAGAGCCTCCTGCGCGATGGCAGGGCGCAGTTCGGCCGGGTGATTGTAGTGGCCCATCAGCGCAAGGTGCTTTCCAGCACCGACGACGCGCTCGAAGAGGCGAAGCAGGTCGTCGGCGTCCACGTCGCTGACGAATCGCTGCGGCCAGTAGCCCACGGCCTTGGTGCCGATCCTGATGTTCTGGATGTGGGCCAGGTCAGGCGACAGGAGCGGTTCGAGGTACCGCTCGAGGTTTGCCGTCCTCATGATCATGGGGTCGCCACCGGTGATCAAAACATCGGTTACCTCGGGATGACGCTTGAGGTACGCGGCCAGCCCTGAGGCGTCGCGAGCCGCGAAGTGAAGGTCTTCTTCACCGACGAACTGAGGCCACCGGAAACAGAACGTGCAGTACGCGTGGCACGTCTGGCCGGCGCTCGGGAAGAAGAGAACCGTCTCCGCATATTTGTGCTGGATTCCCGGGACGACTTCTCCGTCCAGTTCCGGCACGTTGTGTGTGAGCTGTCCGGCAGGGTGTGGATTCATGCTTGAACGAACTGCGTGGATCTGCTTTGCCAGTTGCTTCTTGTCGCCCGAGCGTAGGACATCACGCAACGTGGCGTAGTCGTCAGGGGCGAGCATCGACTCGTGCGGGAAATTGAGCCGGAAAATCGGGTCGTCCGGTATATGGTCCCAATCGATTAGCTCGTCGAGAACATACTGATTCGTCCTGAAGGGGAGGACATGGGACACCACGTCGACTGCTTCGCGCAGGTCACGTGGCATGCGCTCCCAGTGGGGCGTCCGCTGAATCGAGGAACGGTTGTAAGGCTTGTATTTGGCAGGGCCGAAACTATCCACGCGAAGTCCTTAGATGTCGGACGGAAAAGGTATCGACGATCACCGCAGTGTGAAAGGTGAGGTGCGAACTCGGAGGCTCCCGCGCATTTCTGCTCCTCGGCTCGCTGAGTCACCAGGCTATCCACGCGGCTGTGTCAGTGGGAAATAGACCGCAAGGGGAATTGATTCAGCTACTGCATTAATGGCTTCTATGGCTCCACCGAATGAATCTCCCGCCCGATGCATTAGTGCATTTGTCGACGGCTAGGCTCGGCAGCTGCTCGATCAGGCACAGAGGATGGGGATTTTCGTTGAACGGTCAGCTCAGTGTCGGCATCGTGGGGATGGGGCCACGCGGGCTCATCACGCTGGAGCGGCTATGCGCCAATGCGGCGGCGGACTTGAGTGCCGAACCGGTGACCGTACACACCATCGATCCGGCCCCGGCAGGGGCCGGCCGGGTCTGGCGGACGGATCAGCCCGTGCAACTGTTGATGAATACGGTCGCGGAGCAGATCACGGTGTTCACGGACGAGAGCGTCTCGTGCGCCGGTCCTGTGGTCCCGGGTCCCAACATGTACGAGTGGGCGGCGCTGCTCACCCTCATGGGCTCGTCGGAGGGGTACGCAGACGACGTGCTTGAGCAGGCGCGGACTTTGGGGCCGAACTCATATCCCACACGTGCTCTGTACGGGCACTACCTGCAGTGGGCTTTCCGTCGGGCCGTGGAGACCGCGCCCCAGCACGTGAAGATACGAGTCCACCGGGACACCGCGGTCGCACTGGACGAGCGCGGTGCACGTCAAGTGCTGCGGCTCGCCGGCGGTGACAACCTACTGCTCGACGCAGTTGTCCTGACACAGGGACACCTGCCGACCACGATGTCCTCCCGCAAGGCCCTGGCCCGCCGAAACAGCGCTCGCCGCATTGGACCGGGCAACCCAGCAGACGAAGACCTGAGCTCCATTGCCCCCGGGGAGCCAGTGGCGCTGCGCGGCCTGGGGCTCACCTTCTTCGACTACTTGATCCTGTTCACGCAAGGACGCGGCGGCACATTCGAGGAACGTGCGGACGGCTGCCTCGACTACCGAGCCTCGGGCCGGGAACCGCTTCTGCACGCGGGCTCTCGACGCGGGGTGCCGTACCAAGCACGGGGTGACAATCAGAAGGGCATGAGTGAACGCCACCAGCCGGTGCTGCTCACCGCGCCGAGGATCCGCGCTTTGCGGGAACGCGCAGCCTCACACGGCGACGTCCACTTCCGCAGAGACGTATGGCCGTTGATTGCCCGCGAGGTCGAGACCGTCTATTACCGCGCGTTGCTGCGTCGACGCGGCGTGCCGACCGAGGCCATAGCGTCCTTCCTTCGACACTTCCCACTCACTCTTGACGGCAGCCCGGAGGAGGAGCGACTACTGCAGTGCCACCATGTACCTGAGAATGATCGCTGGAGCTGGGAAGCCATCGAGAGTCCTTACGATGAGCAAGCTCTCTCCAGCGCAGAAGAGTTTAGGCTCTGGCTCATCGGACATCTTGAGCGCGATGCCAAGTTCGCCAAGGGCGGCAACGTCGATGACCCACTCAAGTCGGCGCTCGACGCATTGCGTGACCTGCGGAATGAGATCCGGCTGGTCGTTGACCACGCGGGGATCAACGGGAACTCCTACCGCGACGAACTGGACGGGTGGTACTCGCCGTTCAACGCGGGCCTCTCCATCGGCCCCCCGAGGCGCAGGATAGCCGAGATGGCCGCACTCATTCGTGCTGGAGTGCTCAAGCCCTTGGGGCCGGGAATGCGCGTGACGCCCCTGACGGAATCCAGAGGTTTCCTGGTCTCGTCGTCGGTGGTCTCGGGCCCGCCGATTGAAGTCACCACCCTCATTGAGGCTCGCATCCAGACTGCGGATGTCCGCGTGACTGCCGACCCGCTGCTGCGTGGACTTCTCGACAGCGGCAGGGCGGCGCCGTACCGCATTCCGAATCCGGACGGGAGCCACTACGAGACCGGGGCACTCGCGGTGACGGAGCGGCCGAGCCGGCTCCTGGACGTGGGCGGAAGAGCACACCCGCGACGATTCGCCCTCGGTATCCCCACGGAAGGCGTGCACTGGGCGACGGCTGCGGGTGTGCGGCCGGGCGTTGACTCCGTCACCCTGGGTGACGCGGATGCGGTGGCCCGCGCGGCTCTCGCTTGCGGGGTGGCCGATCCAGCCGAACAGGCGGAGGCACGCGTCTCGTGAACACGCTTGCTTTTGCCGGCCGTCGAGAACAGACACACTCGACACCCCCTGATCGGGCTGGTCTGTCCACGGCATTGCGCGTTGCGGCAGTCACCGTCCTCACGTCGTTGCCGGTCTTCCTGCCGGGGGCCGCCAATGGATTGATCTCCGCTGAATTCGGGTGGAGTTCGGTACGCATGGGCGCCATCCTTGCCGTGTACTGGCTGGCCTCTCTCTCGGGCGCTTTTGTCAGCAAACGGGCCGTGCTCCCTATGAACGGGGAACGCACTCTGGCCATGGCACTGTGCGTCACGTGTGTGGGGCTCTTCTCCGCAGCGCTGATGCCTGTCGTGGGCCTGTGGGTCAGCTCGGTCTTCGGAGGCGCCGCCTACGGATACACCCAGCCGCACACCAACGGCTTGCTGATGCGCCGATGCGCGCCGCGATTGCGTGCGCTCGCCTTTGGTATGAAACAGGCTGCGGTGCCAGCTGCGACCCTCCTCGCCAGTATGGCGATGCCCATGCTGGCCGGTCCGTCCGGCTGGCGACCAGTGTTCGCCGGTACTGCAGTGCTGTGCGGTGCCGGTGGTGCTCTCCTGATGCGAGGTACTCCCTCGGGTGTCAGCCCGGCGTCGACGACGAGGCGGCGCAATACTCCCCTGCGGGGACGCGCATTTTTGATCGCAGTCAGTTGCGCAGGCTTCTTTGGCGCGATGGTGGGCAATGGCCTGGGGGGTTTCCTGGTGATTGCTCTTACGGACCGTGGCGCATCGCTGACCGTCGCCGGCGCGGTGGCGACAGCGGGCGCCGCGCTGAACATCGCCGTTCGCCTGGCTGCGGGCTGGCTGGTCGGTCGCGTGCCTCAGGCCGCGTGGGTGGCGCTGACGGGCCTGTTTGTGGTCGGTGCAGCGGGCACGGCGCTCCTGGCAAGTACGGCGCTCACCGTAGCCGCTGTAGGGGCTCTGCTCGCTTACGGAGGAGGCTGGGGCTGGGCGGGCCTGCTGCACTATGTCATCGGCCTGCCCTACTCCGGTCAAGAGCAACGGGCAACGGCACACAGTCAGATGGGCGTCTCCCTGGGCGCTGCAGTCGGCCCACTGCTGTGTGGCCTCTTGTTCAGCATTCATCCGGCCTCGGCCTGGTGGACGCTAACCGGAGCGGGAGTTGCTGCCGCCGCCTGCGCGCTCGCGGCCAGGAGTTGCACTCCTGGGGAGAGGTAGTGCGCCGATTCTCGGTGGAGGTCGCCTGGTGTCTCAACTGGCGGGGTGGTGGCATGTGAACCTGTGGCCTGTTGCGATCACCCGATGCGGCGCTGACGCCGGCGCAGGGAGCTGATCCCGACTGCCTGCCGCTCGTGAGCGTTCCACCTGGGAGTTGTGACGAGATGAAAAGTGCCAATCTGTGCGGGACCGGCGGGATGACATATCTCGACCCGCCCCTCTTCACCGACCAGGGCATCGACGTCATCCCATTCCAGGTGCCGACTGGCGGCCTTTGGCAGCAGGCCCGCAGTCTCAGCGCCGTCCACACTCTGATGCAGCTCGGCCCCAACCGCCTCGCCGCCGAGCTGCGCGACATCACCTCTCGCTGCCTGAACCGCACCGCTTCAGCCGTCAACTAGGAGTCCCCGCGTGAGTGATCGGCCCAACCAGCAGGCCGAGAAGCTCTTCCTGTACGTCGTCGTGTGCGCGTCCGGCATCGCTGGTGATGTCGGCAAGCTGATCACCGCAGCCCAGGAGGCGAATCGGGATGCGGGCGTCATCGCTACCCCGCAGGGCCTCGGCTTCATCGACGCCGAGGCTGTGGAGACTCAGACGGGTTTCCCGATCCGCTCGGCCTGGCGTGCGCCTGGCGACCCACGCCCGCTGCCGCCTGCCGGCGCCATCGCGGTGGCGCCGGCCACCTTCAACACGATCAACAAGTGGGCCGCCGGGATCTCCGACCAGCCAGAGCCTTGCGCGGCTACGCGAGATGGGCGTCCTGATCGGCTCCTGCGAACCGCACCGGCCGAAGGCCGGCGGCGGAGCCGACCGCTTCCGCTGGGAGGAAGCGCTGGAACTGCTCACGCCCACGCTGTCCGCTCGGTCGTGAGCAGCGCCATCCCCACGCACATCAGGCCCGGTACTGATTTCTCAGTACCGGGCCTGACCTGCTGTTTTGGCTGTCGGGGTGGCGGGATTTGAACCCACGACCTCTTCGTCCCGAACGAAGCGCGCTGCCAAGCTGCGCTACACCCCGATGTCCACCGCGTTGCCGTGGCGACATCGATTACTTTAGCCCACCGGCGCGCGTAGGCGAAATCCGGTTTTCGCGGCTTCGTGGGCGGGGGCGGACGTGGTCCAGGGCGACCAGGGCCAGGGCGAGGGCGTAGAAGACCAGGCCGAGGACCAGGGCATTCGTGGCAATGCCGGCGTAGCCGTGGCGGGCGGCGTCCAGGAAGGGGTACGGGTAGCGGGCCTCGGCGTCGGGGGCGAGGGCGGCGCCGCGGATCAGGGCGAAGGCCAGATAGGCGGCGGGGTAGAGGAGCCACTGGGCCGCGTACCGGAAGAGGAGGCCGCCGGGGGCGGTGAGCAGGAGCCAGTCCAGGACCGCGCCGATCGGGGTGACGGTGTGGAGGAGCTGGTTGGAGACGCTGCGCCAGCCGGTGATCGTGTGCTCGGGGTCTCCGGTCATGGAGAAGCCGCTGGAGTCGTTGGCCAGGATCAGGTGGTAGACGAGGCCGGTGATGACGATGAAGAGGAGCGCGCCGCCGGTCAGCCGGGGGGAGAGGGGCGGGCGGCCCTGTCCGGCGCGGACCGCGGACCAGCCGAGGGTGAGTGCGAGCAGGGCGTTGGACTGGATCGTGAAGTAGACCGGGACGCGCAGGGGGTCGCCGATCGTCAGGTCGATCACGATGCCGGTGACGGCCGCCGCGCACAGGAGTGCGCGGAAGGCGGCGGCATACGGGCGGCGGTGGGGCGGCACGACAACGGAGGCGGGCACGCCCGTGGGGGTCGGGGCGGTCATGATCCCCACGGTAGGTCAGTTCGTCCGGATATGGGGTGGAGGGGGAAGCCCTCAGCATATGGGGCGGAGGGGGAAGCCTCCGGCCTGGAGGTCAGGTGCGGGGGGCCGGGCCCGGGGTCAGGGTCAGGAGGGTGGCCTCCGGGGGGCACGCGAAGCGGACCGGGGTGTAGCGGTTGGTGCCGCAGCCCGCCGAGACGTGGAGGTACGAGCGGTGGCCGCCCGCCTCGTGCGTGGAGAGGCCCTTGACGCGCTCGGTGTCCAGGTCGCAGTTGGTGACCAGGGCGCCGTAGAACGGGATGCAGAGCTGGCCGCCGTGGGTGTGACCGGCGAGGACGAGCGGGTAGCCGTCGGCGGTGAAGGCGTCCAGGGTACGGAGGTACGGGGCGTGGACCACGCCGATCGAGAAGTCGGCGGAGGCGTCCGGGCCGCCCGCGACCTCGGCGTACCGGTCGCGCTTGATGTGCGGGTCGTCGAGGCCGGTGAATGCGAGGTCGAAGCCGTCCGCGGTGGGGAGCTTGAGGCTGCCGCGGGTGTTGGTGAGGTTGACCCAGCCGGCGGCGTCGAAGCCGTCGCGGAGGCCTTCCCACGGGTTGTGGACGGCGCCGGTGACGGGCTCGTTGCCGTTCAGGCCGTGCTTGCCCTGGACCTTTTCGATCAGGTAGCGGGCGGGGTTGCGCAGCTTCGGCCCGTAGTAGTCGTTGGAGCCGAAGACGTACACGCCGGGGAACTGCATGAGCGGACCGAGCGCGTCCAGTACCTCCGGCACGCCCTCCGGGTCGGAGAGGTTGTCGCCTGTGTTGACCACGAAGTCGGGGCGCAGACCGGCGAGGGACTGGAGCCAGCGCTGCTTCTTGCGCTGCCCGCTCACCATGTGGATGTCGGAGACCTGGAGCACGCGCAGTGGCTTCGCGCCCGGCGGCAGGACGGGGATCGTCACCCGTCGGAGCCGGAAGGACCGGGCTTCGAACCCGGCTGCGTAGGCGAGGCCGGCCGCGCCAACGGCCGTGATTCCCAGGGGTACTCCGTAACGTGCGCGCATGCGCCCATCGTCGCAGACCGGTGCGGGGCCGGGCACCGAGCGGGGCCGCCGGTGGAAATGTGCGGGCGGCAGGGCCGTATGACCTGCCACACTTGCGCCATGACCACGCCCAAGTCCCCGCTCAAGGCCCAGCTCCACGAAGACCTCACCGCCGCGATCCGGGCGCGTGACGGACTCCGTTCCTCCACGCTCCGGCTCACCCTCGCCGCCGTCCAGGTCGAGGAGGTGTCCGGCAAGGAGGCCCGCGAGCTCTCCGACGCCGAGGTGGAGAAGGTGATCGCCAAGGAGGCGAAGAAGCGCCGCGAGGCGGCCGAGGCTTTCGCCAAGGGCGGCCGGGCCGAGTCGGCCGCGCAGGAGAAGGCCGAGGGCGAGATCCTCGCTGAGTACCTCCCGCAGCCGCTGGGCGACGACGAGTTGACCGCCATCGTGGCGCAGGCCGTCGCGGAGGCGAAGGCGCAGGGCGCCGAGGGGCCGCGTGCGATGGGCGCGGTCATGAAGATCGTCAACCCGAAGGTCGCGGGCCGCGCCGAGGGCGGCCGGGTCGCCGCCGCGGTGAAGCAGCTCCTGGCGGGCTGAGCGGCGGATAGCCGTGCGCGGCTCGCACCGCGCGGCTCGGGCCTCGTAGTACGCGGCTCTTGGCTGTCGCTCGTAGCCGTCGCTCGTAGCTGTAGCTCGTAGCTGTACGAGGAGGGGGCTCCACCCGACACCGGGTGGAGCCCCCTCCTCTTCTGCTTGCGCTGCGGCACGCCTACCGGCTCACCGGCTTACGGCCAGTCGCCGCCCAGGAGGTCGCCCCAGCCGCCGTCGCCGTTGCCCCCGCCGTGGTCACCGTTGTCGCCACCGGGGCCCTGGCCCGGGTCCGTTTTCGGGGGCTTGTTGTCGCCCGGACGGTTCTTGTCCCGGTCCTTGTTCTTGTCCTTGTTCTTGTCTTTTTCCTTGTCCTTCTCGGGGTCCGGGATGTCGATGATGTTGAAGCCGGGGGCCTCCTTGCCGTCCAGCGCGTTGCTCATCGCGTCGCGCCAGATCGGGCCGGGGACCTGACCACCGAAGACCTTCTCGTGGTACTGCCCGCCGATGTTGATGGACTCCATCCGCTTCGCGTGCTGGGGGTCGCCGACCCAGACCGCACCGGCCATGTTCGGGGTGTAGCCCACGAACCAGGCCGCGTACCGGAAGTCCGTCGTACCGGTCTTGCCCGCGCTGGCCCGCCCACCGCCGAGGCCGGCCTCCTTGCCCGTGCCGTCCTCGACGACGCCCTTCAGCAGCGTGTTGATGGTGTCCGCGGTGGTCTCGGCCATCGCCCGCGAACACTGCGACTTCGGGACGGGCATCGGCTTCTTGTCCGGACCGATGATGTTCTCGATGGCGACCGGGGTGCAGTACGTGCCCCGGCTGGCGAACGTGGCGTACGCCGACGCCATGGTCAGCGGCGACATCTCCTGCGTGCCGAGCGTGATCGACGGCACCTGCGACATCTGCTTGCCGTCGGCCCGCTTGAGCCCCATCTTCGCGGACATCTCGGTGACCGGGCAGATGCCGATCTGGCTGATCAGCTGCACGTAGTAGGTGTTGACCGACTTCGCGGTCGCTTCCTTCATGGCGTACGGGCCGACCTCGGAGTCGTTCTCGTTCTCCACCGGCACGCCCTTGTCGGACCACGGGCCCTTGCAGGTCTGCACCGGGCTCGGGTACGTCATCTTGTACGGCGAGGAGTACTGCTGGGTCGGCTGGATGCCCTGCTCCAGCGCGGCCGCCGCGACGATCGGCTTGAAGGTCGACCCCGGCTGGTAGCCCGCGCCGCCGCCCATCCTCTGGTCGACGGACAGGTTGATCTGGGTCTCGTTCTTCTCGAAGCCGTACGGGCGGGACTGGCCCATCGCGAGGATCTTGCCGGTGCCGGGCTGGACGATGGACATCGCGGTGGCCACCGGGTCCGACTTGTAGACGTGCTCCTTCACCGAGGCCTGGAGCGCCTTCTGCGACTGCGGTTCCAGGGTCGTACGGACCGTCAGCCCGCCCTGGTTCCAGACCTTGGCCCGGTCCTCCTTCGTCTTGCCGAAGACCGGGTCGTTGAGGAAGATCTCGCGGACGTAGTCGCAGAAGAAGCCGGCGCCGTTGACGGAGGTGATGCAGCCGTTCTTGGCCTTGCTGACCTTCAGCTTCAGCGGGGCGGCCTTGGCCTTGGCCGCTTCGGCGGGCGAGATCTCGCGGATGTCGGCCATCCGCTGGATCACGATGTTGCGGCGCTTGGTGGCCTCCGCCGAGTCGTTGACCGGGTCGTACCTGGTCGGCGACTGGACGAGTCCGGCCAGCACGGCGGCCTCTTCGAGCTTCAGGTCCTTGGCGTGCTTGCTGAAGTACCGCTGCGAGGCGGCCTCGACGCCGTACGCCTGCTGCCCGAAGAAGGTGATGTTGAGGTAGTTCTCCAGGATCTTCTTCTTGCCGAGCTCCTCCTCGACCTGGATCGCGTACTTGAGTTCGCGGATCTTGCGGCCGAGGGTCTGCTGGGTGGCCTGGGCGACCTTGTCGGGGTCGTCGCCGGCCTCTTCGACGAAGACGTTCTTCACGTACTGCTGGGTCAGGGTCGAGGCGCCCTGCGCCGTGCCGCCCGACTGCACGTTCCGGTTGAGCGCGCGCAGGATGCCCTTGAGGTCGACCGCGCCGTGCTCGTAGAACCGGTTGTCCTCGATCGCGACGATCGCCTTCTGCATGTACGGCGAGATGTCCTTGAGCGGGACCACCGTCCGGTCGCGCGAGTACACCGTGGCGATCCTGCCGCCCTGGCTGTCGAGGATGGTGGTGCGCTGGCTCAGCGGCGGGCGCTTGAGATTCGCCGGAATCGTGTCGAACCCGTCGACCGTTCCCTTGGCCGCGAGGCCCAGCGCTCCGGCGGCGGGCAGGGCGATGCCCGCCAGCACGGCTCCGGAGAGCACGCTGACACCGAGGAATTTGGCGGCCTGCTGGGTCCGTGTGAGACCCCCGCCCGAGCGCGTTTTTGCCATGGGGCGAAGCCTACGTTCTCATTCGCCGGACACATGTAAAGGCTCTGGCCTAAGCTGCTCTCAACTGTCACAGCAGTGAGGTTCCGCATCAAGGTGCGGGAGCCGATTCGAGAGACCCCGCGGTGGGCCCCGAGGCCGCCGCGACCCAGCTGAACTGTCCCGCTTTGTCGGGAAGGTGACGCATGTCCCCAGGTCACTCCGTTGGGTGATCTGCCGCATACGCATAGTCCGTTCGGGCCATTCAAGATTGGGCCCGAAGGGGGTGTTGCGCTGTGCCCACCTTCCGTAACGTCCTCAACTGGCACCGGTGAATATGCCGCTGCCGCCGTGGGGGAGCCTCGATTCGGGAGAGGACGGCGCCGGGATGGGCTGGGTAACCGACTGGAGTGCGCAGGCAGCCTGCCGCACTACCGATCCGGATGAACTGTTCGTACAAGGAGCAGCGCAGAACCGGGCCAAGGCGGTGTGCACCGGATGTCCGGTGCGTACCGAGTGCCTGGCCGATGCGCTGGACAACCGCGTCGAGTTCGGCGTGTGGGGTGGCATGACGGAGCGGGAGCGCCGCGCACTGCTGCGCAGGCGGCCAACGGTCACCTCGTGGCGCAGGCTCCTGGAGACCGCGCGCACGGAGTACGAGCGCAGTGCGGGGATCCTGCCCGCGGTGCTCGAAGACGCCGAGGTCTACGAGGAGACGTACGCCGCGGTGGGCTAGCCCAATCGTGGCGTGCTGCGCCGAGTGGTGTAGCAGACCGATCGGCGTAGCAGGCCGAGTGGCGTGGCAGGCCGATCGTCGGTCGGCGGATGACGTCGGTCGGTGGACTAGGCCGAAGGCGACGGCGTGGAAGGTGACGGATCGGGCGGGGATGCCTGACCGGTCGCCAGTCGCTCGCCGATGGTCCGAAGTCCGGCCAGATCGTGTACGTCTCCGGGAAGGGCGGCGACCTCGGTCACTGCCACCTCGGGGTGGAGCGCCGTGAAGCGGTCGCGCGTTCGCTGTTCACGCGCGAGGACCTGCATGCGTTCGGCATGCAGCCGCAGCAGGCCCGCGGTCAACTGCTCGACGCCGTTGACCGCGCTCGGGCCATTGACCGCGTCCGGGCCGTCGCCCGTGCTCGGACCGTCGACCGCGTCCGGATGCTGGGGAGTTCGGGGTGTCTCGGGAGAAGGCGTCCCGGGAGAGGGTGTCTCGGAAGAGGCGGCCGTGGAGCCACGAACTCCAGCATTCCCGTCCCCCTGATCCACAATGCCGTGCTCTCCAAGATTTTCTGCGGCGGCGAGCGCCCGCTCGGCCGACAGCTGAGGGGCGCCGCTGCCGTGCACCCGGTTCAGTACGAGACCGGCCAGCGGCATCTCCTCCGCCGCGAGCCGCTCGACGAAGTACGCCGCCTCGCGCAGCGCGTCCCGCTCCGGGGCGGCGACCACCAGGAACGCCGTACCCGGCGCCTGGAGCAGCCGGTACGTGGCGTCCGCACGCGTCCGGAACCCGCCGAACATCGTGTCCATCGCCGCCACGAACGTCTGGACGTCGCGCAGCAGTTGGCCGCCCATCAGCTTGCTGAGCGTGCCCGTCATCATCGACATGCCGACATTGAGGAACTTCATCCCGGCCCGGCCGCCCACCTTCGCCGGCGCCATCAGCACCCGGATGAACTTCCCGTCCAGGAAGGACCCGAGGCGCTTGGGGGCGTCGAGGAAGTCGAGTGCGGAGCGGCTCGGCGGGGTGTCCACGACGATCAGGTCCCACTCGTCGCGCGACCTGAGCTGTCCGAGCTTCTCCATCGCCATGTACTCCTGCGTACCGGCGAACCCGGCCGACAGGGACTGGTAGAAGGGGTTCTCCAGAATGGCGCGGGCCCGGTCCGAGTCCGCGTGCGCCTCGACGATCTCGTCGAAGGTGCGCTTCATGTCGAGCATCATGGCGTGCAGCTCGCCACCGGCCGCGTCGTCGACGCCCTTCACCTTGCGCGGCACGTTGTCGAGGGAGTCGATGCCCATCGACTGCGCGAGCCTGCGGGCGGGGTCGATGGTCAGCACCACCGCGCGCCGCCCGCGCTCCGCGGCCCGTACGCCCAGGGCGGCGGCCGTCGTCGTCTTTCCGACCCCGCCGGACCCGCAGCACACGATGATGCGGGTCGCCGGGTCGTCCAGCAGCGGATCGATGTCCAGCAGCGGCGCCGTGTCCATGCCAGAGGCCGCGTCCATGCCAGGGGCCGCGTCCATGCCCGGCGCGGGATTGCCTCCCGGTGCTGTGTTCGTCCCCGGCGACTTGTCCGTGCTCATGCCGTCCTCCCTGCCCGGTCCGTACCCAGGTGGGTGCGGAGTGCCGCCGCCAGCCGGTAGAGCCCGGCCAGGTCCAACCCCTCGCCGAGGAGCGGGAGTTCGTACGTGTCCAGGCCGAGCCCGGCCAGGGCCGCCCGCTGCTCCCGCTCCAGCTCGACCCGCTGCGCGTGCTCCGCCGCCTGCTCCAGGAGCGGGTCCACCAGGCGCTCCGCGAGCCCGCCGCGGCGTGCCCCGCCCAGGCCCGCCCGGGACAGCGCCTGTGCCACCGCGGTGCGCTGCTCGCCGGCCGCCGAGCGCAGGGCGTCCTCGTCCACCAGGTGCGGGCGGACCATGTTCACGATGACCTTGCCGACGGGCAGTTCGGCGGCCCGCAGTTCGGCGATGCCGTCGGCGGTCTCCTGGACCGGCATCTCCTCCAGGAGGGTCACGAAGTGCACTGCCGTCTCGGGGGACTTGAGCACCCGCATCACGGCCTGCGCCTGGTTGTGTATCGGGCCGAACTTCGCCAGACCCGCGACCTCGTCGTTCACGTTCAGGAAGCGGGTGATGCGGCCGGTCGGCGGCGCGTCCATCACCACGTAGTCGTAGACGTACGCGTTCTTCTTGTCCCGCCGGCGGACCGCCTCGCAGGCCTTGCCGGTCAGCAGGACGTCCCGCAGTCCCGGTGCGATGGTCGTCGCGAAGTCGATCGCGCCGAGTTTCTTCAGCGCGCGGCCGGCGCCCCCCAGCTTGTAGAACATCTGGAGGTAGTCGAGGAGCGCGCGTTCGGCGTCGATCGCGAGGGCGTACACCTCCCCGCCGCCCGATGCGACAGCGATCTTGCGCTCCTCGTACGGAAGGGCTTCCGTCTCGAAGAGCTGCGCGATGCCCTGTCTGCCCTCGACCTCCACCAGGAGGGTGCGTTTGCCCTCGGTGGCGAGGGCGAGCGCGAGTGCTGCGGCGACCGTGGTCTTGCCGGTACCGCCCTTGCCGCTGACGACCTGGAGCCTGCTCACGGCACCGAGCCTAACCAGTCGCCCGGCGGCCCAATCAGGAGGCCGTCCTTCCGTCGTCCCCGCACCGACTACAGTCGGCCGCATGACCAAGTGGGAATACGCGACCGTGCCCCTTCTCGTGCACGCGACGAAGCAGATTCTGGACACCTGGGGCGAGGACGGCTGGGAGCTCGTCCAGGTCGTCCCCGGGCCGAACAACCCGGAGCAGCTGGTGGCCTACCTCAAGCGGGAGAAGGCCGCATGAGCGCCGTCGAGGAGAAGCTCGCCTCGCTCGGCCTGACCCTTCCGGAAGTGGTCCCGCCGCTCGCCGCGTACCAGCCGGCCGTGCAGTCCGGCGTGTACGTCTACACCGCGGGCCAGCTCCCGATGGTGGACGGCTCGCTTCCGGTCACCGGCAAGGTCGGCGCGGAGGTCACCCCCGAGGAGGCCAAGGACCTGGCACGGATCTGCGCGCTGAACGCCCTGGCCGCCGTGAAGTCCGTCGTCGGTGACCTGGACCGCATCGCGCGCGTCGTGAAGGTCGTCGGCTTCGTCGCCTCGGCCCCCGACTTCACCGGCCAGCCCGCGGTGCTCAACGGTACGAGCGAGCTGCTCGGCGAGGTCCTCGGCGACAAGGGCGTGCACGCCCGCAGCGCCGTCGGCGTAGCCGTCCTGCCGCTGGACGCACCGGTCGAGGTCGAGATCCAGGTGGAGCTCGTCAGCGCCTGATCCCCTCGGCCCCGGGTACGTGCAGGACGCAACTGCCTCTCGAACATCGAGGCGGTTGCCCGTAGCATCCGGCCATGTCCAATGGTCAGTGGTACCCGCCCGAATGGCCCGACCGCATCCGCGCGCTGGCGAGCGGCGAGCTCCTTCCCGCGGCCCCGAAGCGGGCCGCGACCGTGCTGCTGCTGAGCGACAGCGCCACGGCCGGCGGCCACGGCGGACTGTCCGTACACATGCTGCGCAGACGCGCCTCCATGGCTTTCGCCGGAGGCGCGTACGCGTATCCGGGCGGCGGCGTCGACCCCCGGGACGACGACTCGTCGGTGCGCTGGGCCGGGCCCTCCCTGGCCCGGTGGGGCGAGCGGCTGGGCCTGCCCGACGACCTGGGCGCGGCCCAGGCGGTGGTCTGCGCGGCGGTCCGCGAGACCTTCGAGGAGGCGGGCGTCCTTCTCGCCGGGCCCACCGCGGACACGGTGGTCGACGACACCACGGGCGAGGACTGGGAGGCGGACCGGCGGGCCCTGGTCGCCCGGGAGCTGGCCTTCGCCGAGTTCCTCGACCGGCGGAAGCTGGTGCTCCGCTCCGACCTGCTGGGCGCGTGGGCACGCTGGATCACCCCGGAGTTCGAGCCCAGGCGGTACGACACCTGGTTCTTCGTGGCCGCGCTGCCGGCCGGACAGCGGACCCGCAACGCCTCCACGGAGGCGGACCGCACCGTGTGGATCGCCCCCGCCGAAGCGGCCGCCGGATACGACAGGGGCGAGCTGCTGATGATGCCGCCCACCATCTCCACGCTGCGCCGCCTCCAGCCGTACGGGACGGTGGCGGAGGTCCTGGCGGGCGCACCCGGTCAGAACATGGCGCCCGTGCTCGCCCAGGCACGCCTCGTGGACGGCGAGCTGGTGCTGAGCTGGCCGGGACACGACGAGTTCACCAAGCACATCCCGGCGGGAGACGCTGGGGAGGCTCCCGCCGCAGGAGGCACCCAGTGACGGACGCGGCCGCCCTGCCGGGCCAGCCGAGGGGCGGGGTGCTGTCGGGGCGGGCCACCGCGCGCGCGGTCAACGTGCTCGCCCCCAACCCGTCGGCGATGACGCTCGACGGCACCAACACCTGGATCGTCTCCGAGCCGGACTCCGACCTGGCCGTCGTCGTGGACCCGGGCCCCCTGGACGACGTACACCTGCGGACGGTGATCGCCACGGCGGAGAAGGCGGGCAAGCGGGTCGCGCTGACCCTGCTGACGCACGGGCACCCCGATCACGCGGAGGGCGCCGCACGGTTCGCGGAGCTGACCGGGACGTCGGTGCGGGCGCTGGACCCCGCGCTGCGGCTGGGGGACGAGGGGCTGGGCGCCGGTGATGTCATCACCACCGGCGGACTCGAAATGCGGGTGGTGCCCACGCCGGGGCACACCGCCGACTCCCTCAGCTTCCATCTCCCGGCCGACCGGGCGGTGCTGACGGGGGACACGGTCCTGGGGCGCGGCACGACGGTGGTGGCGCACCCGGACGGGCGGCTGGGGGACTATCTCGACTCGCTGCGGCGGCTGCGGTCGCTGACGGTCGACGACGGGGTGCGTCTCGTCCTGCCGGGGCACGGCCCCGTACTCGACGACGCGCAGGGCGCGATCGAGTTCTACCTGGCGCACCGGGCGCACCGGCTGGCGCAGGTGGAGACGGCCGTGGAGAGCGGGCAGGTGAGCGCGTCCGAGGTGGTGGCGCGGGTGTACGCGGACGTGGACCGGTCCCTGTGGCCGGCGGCGGAGCTCTCGGTGCGGGCGCAGCTGGAGTACCTGCGCGAGCACGGCCTGATCTGAACGTGCACGACCTGCTCTGAACGACCCTCTACGACCCTCTACGACCCTCTACGACCCTCTACGACTCTGTACGACTCTGTACGACTCTGTACGACGACGGGGCGCCCCCTCCGCAAAGGGGGCGCCCCGTCGTCGTGCGTACGGGAGAAGCCGTCAGCGGCCCTCGTGCGTACGGAAAAGCCGTGTCAGCGTGAGCGCTTCGCGAGGCGCTCCACGTCCAGCAGGATCACGGCCCGCGCCTCCAGGCGCAGCCAGCCGCGGCCCGCGAAGTCCGCGAGGGCCTTGTTGACCGTCTCGCGGGACGCGCCGACCAGCTGGGCCAGCTCTTCCTGCGTGAGGTCGTGCACGACGTGGATGCCCTCTTCGGACTGCACGCCGAAGCGGCGCGACAGGTCCAGGAGCGCACGGGCCACCCGGCCGGGCACGTCGGAGAAGACCAGGTCGGACATCTGGTCGTTGGTCTTGCGCAGCCGGCGGGCCACCGCGCGCAGCAGCGCGGTCGCGACCTCCGGGCGTACGTTCAGCCAGGGCTGGAGGTCGCCGTGGCCGAGGCCCAGCAGCTTGACCTCGGTCAGGGCCGTCGCGGTGGCGGTGCGCGGGCCCGGGTCGAACAGCGACAGCTCGCCGATCAGTTCACCGGGGCCGAGGACGGCCAGCATGTTCTCCCGGCCGTCGGGGGAGGTGCGGTGAAGCTTCACCTTGCCCTCGGTCACCACATAGAGGCGGTCACCGGGGTCGCCCTCGTGGAAGAGGGCGTCACCGCGTGCGAGGGTCACCTCGCTCATGGAGGCGCGCAGCTCCGCGGCCTGCTCGTCATCGAGCGCCGCGAAGAGCGGGGCGCGCCGCAGAACGTCGTCCACGTGTTCTCTCCTTGTCGACCTGCTCAGGGGACCGTGGTCCCCATGATGCCGGACGGTAAAACAGTGCGATCAATCACTAAGGATGACTTACCGCAGGGCCTGGTCGTGCTTCAGGGGGCCGATTGGGTAGGCATCGGGTCGTGACCAAGGTGGATGTCGGTGCCTGCCTCTAGGCTGGACGGGTGTCCAACAAGCCGGTGAGAGCGCAGGTCAAGGGGGCTGGACAGGTGGCAGCAGACCGTAATTCCGCCGTGGGCGAACAGGCTGCGGAGACGCCCGAGAAAGTTGTGGCGAAGACGAAAAAAGCCGTGAAAACGGCCGGGAAGACGCCGGCCAGGACCAAGCCGGCCAAGCCCGAGTCGGTCCCGGCCAGGACCAAGTCGGCCAAGCCTGAGTCGGTGAAGTCGGTCAAGCCCGAGTCGGTCCCGGCCAGGACCAAGTCGGCCAAGCCGGAGTCGGTGAAACCGGTCAAGCCGGCCAAGCCCGAGTCGCACCTCGCGATGGTCCGGCGGGCCCGCAGGATCAATCGCGAGCTTGCCGAGGTCTATCCGTACGCGCATCCCGAGCTGGACTTCGAGAACCCCTTCCAGCTGCTGATCGCCACGGTCCTCTCCGCCCAGACCACCGACCTGCGGGTCAACCAGACCACCCCGGCCCTCTTCGAGAGGTACCCGACGCCCGAGGACATGGCGGCGGCGGTGCCGGAGGAGCTGGAGCAGATCATCCGGCCGACGGGCTTCTTCCGCGCCAAGGCGAGGTCCCTGCTCGGGCTGTCCGCAGCACTGCGGGACAACTTCGGCGGGGAGGTGCCCGGCCGGATCGAGGACCTGGTGACGCTGCCCGGAGTGGGCCGCAAGACGGCGAACGTCGTCCTCGGGAACTATTTCGGGGTCCCCGGCATTACTGTCGACACGCATTTCGGCCGCCTGGTGCGCCGCTGGAAGTGGACCGACGAGGAGGACCCGGTGAAGGTCGAGGCGGTGGTCGCCGAGATCTTCCCGAAGAGCGAGTGGACGATGCTCTCGCACCGCGTCGTCTTCCACGGCCGCCGGATCTGCCACTCCCGCAAGCCCGCCTGCGGCGCCTGCCCGATCGCCACGCTCTGCCCTTCGTACGGTGAGGGCGAGACGGACCCGGAGAAGGCCGAGAAGCTGCTGAAGTACGAGAAGGGCGGCTACCCGGGGCAGCGGCTGAAGCCCCCGCAGTCCTTCCTGGACGCCGGTGGCAAGCCCGCGCAGCCGATGGGAGCGGGACCGGCCGGAAAGTGACCCCGGCCGGGCTCCGGATTCCGAAACGGCGGCGGAGTCCTGAACGATATTTCCGAACGCCGGCGGAGTCCGGAACGATCGTGGCGGGGGCGGACGTTGGGAACGTACGGGGGTGGGCCATGAGACAGACAGGCGCGGCAAGTACTGCGGCGGTGAGCGCGGCGAGTGAGACGTACAAGAGCAGCGGGACGTACAAGAGCAGCGGGACGTACGAGAGCAGGGCGGCGACCGGAGTGACGGCAGAGGCAGCACAGGACACCGTCAGCGACCGGGGCCTGCCCGCCTGGCTGGACCCGGTGGCGGAGGTCGCCCGCAGTGTCCGCCCCGAGCAGCTCAGCAAGTTCCTGCCGCCGGAGAGCGGGTCCGGCCGGCAGTCCGCCGTTCTCGTGCTCTTCGGCGAGGGGGCGGAGGGTCCCGAGCTGCTCCTGATGGAGCGGGCGAGCAGCCTCCGCTCGCACGCCGGGCAGATCTCCTTCCCCGGTGGAGCCCTCGACCCCCAGGACGGCGATCCGGAGACCACCGGTCCGCTCCGGGCCGCCCTGCGGGAGGCCGAGGAGGAGACCGGACTGGATCCCTCCGGTGTGCAGGTCTTCGGCGTGCTGCCCCGGCTCTACATTCCCGTCAGCAGCTTCGTGGTGACGCCGGTGCTGGGCTGGTGGCGCGAGCCGAGCCCGGTCGGCGCCGTCGACCAGGGCGAGACCGCGAGCGTCTTCACGGTCCCCGTGGCGTACCTCACGGACCCGGCGCACCGGGCGACGAGCGTGCACCCGCGCGGCCACCGCGGTCCCGCCTTCCTCCTGGAGTCCGGGCTGCTGTGGGGATTCACCGCAGGGGTGGTCGACAAGGTGCTGCACTTCGCGGGCTGGGAGCGGCCCTGGGACCGCTCCCGCGAGGTCCCGCTCGACTGGCACGCATGACGGACATGACAGGGTGGCGGGCGTGAACGTCCTGGACATTGTGTTGCTGGTCGCGGCGGTGTGGTTCGCGGTCATCGGGTACCGCCAGGGATTCGTCGTCGGCGTGCTGTCGGTGATCGGATTCCTCGGCGGCGGACTCGTCGCGGTCTATCTGCTCCCGGTGATCTGGGGGTGGTTCTCCGACGGCTCGTCCCTCGGCGACTCCACGACCGGGATCCTGGTGGCGGTCGTGATCGTGATCGTCTGTGCCTCGGTGGGGCAGGCCTTCACCACCCACCTGGGCAACAAGCTGCGCAGACACATCACCTGGTCCCCGGCGCGCGCCCTGGACGCGACCGGCGGCTCGCTGGTCAACGTCGTCGCGATGCTGCTGGTGGCCTGGCTGATCGGCTCGGCCCTCGCGGGCACCTCGCTGCCCACCGTCGGCAAGGAGGTGCGCAGCTCCAAGGTGCTGCTCGGGGTGTCCCGGGTGGTGCCGGGCGAGGCCAGCACCTGGTTCGCCGACTTCAGCTCCGTCCTCGCGCAGAACGGCTTCCCGCAGGTCTTCAGCCCGTTCTCCAACGAGCCGATCACCGAGGTCAAGCCGCCGGACCCGAAGCTCGCGGGCAGCCCGGTCGCGGCCCGCGCCAAGAAGTCGATCGTCAAGGTCGTCGGCACGGCGCCGGGCTGCGGCAAGGTCCTGGAGGGCACCGGCTTCGTGTTCTCCGAGCGCCGCGTGATGACCAACGCGCACGTCGTGGGCGGGGTCAGCGAGCCGACCGTCCAGATCGGCGGCGAGGGCAAGCTGTACGACGCGAAGGTCGTGCTCTACGACTGGAAGCGCGACATCGCCGTGCTGGACGTGCCGGACCTGCGGGCCGAGCCGCTCCGGTTCACCGAGGGCGACGCCCGCAGCGGCGACGGGGCGATCGTCGCCGGCTTCCCGGAGAACGGTTCGTACGACGTCCGCTCCGCCCGCGTCCGCGGCAGGATCAACGCCAAGGGTCCCGACATCTACCACCGGGACACGGTCCGCCGCGATGTGTACTCGCTGTACGCGACGGTCCGCCAGGGCAACTCCGGCGGCCCGCTGCTGACCCCCGACGGCAAGGTGTACGGCGTCGTCTTCGCCAAGTCCCTGGACGACCCGCAGACGGGGTACGCACTGACCGCGGACGAGATCCAGAACGACATCAGGGCAGGCCGCGCCGCCAACCAGCAGGTGGACACCCAGGGCTGCGCGCTCTGAGACGGCCCCGCTCCCTGGCGGGCTGCGGACTGCGACCGTTCGGAGACTGCGATCAACCCGTGGGTGGAGGCCGAAAGCCAACCCGCGGGTTGATCCGTACCGGCGCCCCGACCTGAGAGGCTGAAGCATGCGACTGACGATCCTGGGCGGCGGCGGATTCCGCGTCCCTCTGGTGTACGGAGCGCTGCTGAGCGACCGTGCCGAGGGCCGCGTCACCCATGTCACCCTGCACGACCTCGACCCGGCCCGGCTGGCCGCCATCGCCCGGGTCCTCACCGACCAGGCGGCCCGTGCCCGTGCCGAGGGCGTCCCCGACGCGCCCCCGGCACCCGAGGTCACGGTCACCACCGACCTGGACGAGGCGCTGCGCGGCGCGGACTTCGTCTTCTCGGCGATCCGGGTCGGCGGCCTGGCGGGCCGCGCCGCCGACGAACGGGTCGCCCTGGACGAGGGCGTGCTCGGCCAGGAGACCGTCGGCGCGGGCGGCATCGCCTACGGACTGCGTACGGTCCCGGTCGCCGTCGACATCGCCCGCAGGGTGGCCCGGCTGGCTCCCGACGCCTGGGTCATCAACTTCACCAATCCGGCCGGTCTGGTCACCGAGGCCATGTCCCGCCACCTCGGGAGCCGTGTCATCGGCATCTGCGACTCCCCGGTGGGCCTGGCCCGCCGGGTCGCCCGCACCCTCGGCGTGGCGGACCCCGCCGCCGCGCGCGCCGACTACGTGGGCCTCAACCACCTGGGCTGGCTGCGCGGGCTGTACGTCGACGACCACGACGTGCTCCCGGAGCTGTTCGCCGACACGGACCGGCTGGCTTCCTTCGAGGAGGGCAGGCTCTTCGGCACCGACTGGCTGCGCTCGCTCGGCTCGGTGCCCAACGAGTACCTGCACTACTACTACTTCAACCGCGAGGCGGTGACCGCCTACCGGCAGGCGAAGCAGACCCGCGGCGCCTTCCTCCGCGACCAGCAGGCCCGCTTCTACGACGAGCTTGCGCCCGGCCACGGTCCTGCCGCACGCGAAGTACGGGAAGGCGCGGCCTGGGACGCCTGGGACCGTACGAGAGCCGAGCGCGAGGCGACGTACATGGCGGAGAACCGGGAGGCGGCGGGCGCGGGCGAGCGCACTGCCGACGACCTGGAGTCCGGCGGGTACGAGTACGTGGCGCTGGCCCTGATGCGGGCCATCGCGCGCGACGAACGCACGACGCTGATCCTCAACGTCCGTAACAGCGGTGTGCTGAGCATCCTCGACGAGGCAGCCGTCGTCGAAGTCCCGTGCGTGGTCGACGCGACCGGTGCCCGCCCCGTCGCGGTGTCGCAGCTCACCGGCCACGAGGCGGGCCTGGTGACCGCCGTGAAGGCCGTGGAGCGCTGCGTGCTGGCAGCGGGGGAGAGCGGGTCGGCACAGGAGGCGGTCAAGGCGTTCGCCCTGCACCCGCTCGTCGACTCGGTCCAGGTGGCGCGCAGGCTGCTGGAGGGCTACCGAGGCGCACACCCGGGACTTGGCTACCTCAGGAAGGACTGACCCGCGGCGGGCCCGCCCTCGAAGGAGCGTCAGCTCCGCTGATGCCTCAGCCGCGCCGACATCCACCGGGCGCGTCGCCGGAGGATGTGTGGAATGCCGATCGCCCGACCGGGATGGTGGCGGCCCTCATGGGGGCGTCCCCTCTCGTAGGCGATCGGCGCTGTGGCCGAGTGGCGGTTGCGTGCTGCGTCACCGTAGTCGTGCGTCCAGCCCATACCCCGACGTGTGCCCGGGGTCCAAGGTCGGTAATCACCTGACGGGCCGCCAATTGGCCTATGCGGGAGGCATTGGCTGTTCGTAGTACAAGAGTTCCGGTGGAGGGTGCCCCCCCTGTCCCGGAGCCAGGTGTTTACCGGTCCGGCTCCGGGTCCTTCAGCCACTCCACCAGCTCGGTGGAGAAGGTCTCCGGGTCCTCCTCGTGCGGGAAGTGCCCGAGCCCGTCGAGCAGCCGCCACTGGTACGGCGCCTCGACGTACTCGCCGGAGCCCGCCGCGCTGCGGGCGCGCAGTACCGGGTCCAGCGACCCGTGCAGATGCAGCGTCGGCACCCGCACCGGCGTCTTCATCCGCCGGTTGAACTGCAGCCCGTCGGGCCGCGCCATCGACCGCACCATCCACCGGTACGGCTCGATCGAGCAGTGCGCCGTCGAGGGGATCGTCATCGCCCGCCGGTAGGCGTCGATCGTCTCGTCGTCCGGCTGCCGGGGCCCCGACCAGTCCCGGATCAGCCGCCCGGTCAACGCCGCGTCGTCCGCGACGAGTTGACGCTCCGGCACCCACGGCCGCTGGAATCCCCAGATGTACGATCCGGCCCGCGACTGCGAGAAGTCCGACAGCATCGCCGAGCGCCAGCGCCTCGGGTGCGGCATCGACGAGACCACCAGCCGGCGCACCAGCTTGGGCCGCATCGCCGCCGCCGTCCACGCCAGGTACCCGCCCAGGTCGTGTCCGACGAGCGCCGCGTCCGGCTCGCCCAGGGACCGTACGACGCCGGTGATGTCCAGCGCGAGGTTCGCCGGGTCGTAGCCACGGGGCGTACGGTCGCTGCCGCCCACCCCGCGCAGATCCATCGCCACCGCCCGGAAACCGGCGTCGGCGAGTGCCGTCAGCTGATGCCGCCAGGTCCACCAGAACTGCGGGAACCCGTGCAGCAGGAGTACCAGCGGGCCGTCTCCCATTTCCGCGATGTGGAAGCGTGCGCCGTTGGCCGCCACGTCCCGGTGCGTCCAGGGGCCGTCGAGACGTACGACGGAGGAGGTGGACGTCGGGGACGGGAAGGAGGCGGACGAAGCGGAAGTACCGGAGCCGTTGGTATCAAGGGCGGTCATACGGACGAGCGTGCCACAACGGCCGTGTTGTCCTGCATCTGGCGGGGGTGCGGCTTCGCATTACCGAGAACGGCGGCCGTCTCCTTGGCGGCCGCGGCGGCCTTCTGCGGACCCCGGCCCTTCTTGGCCTTCTTCGCGAAGACGACGCCGACCAGCGCGAACAGGCCCGCGACCAGTACGTTCGCGGCGAAGGAGAGCAGGAAGCACACGGCGAGGTTCCAGTCGCTCCACGTGTGGATCCCGTACGCCAGTGCGAAGCTCAGCATCGGCAGCGAGAAGATCAGCACGGCACCTGCCGCGCCGAACGCCCCGCCGCCGACCGCACCGCGCTTCACGTCCTGCCGGATCTGGATCTTGGCCAGCGCGATCTCGTCGTGCACGAGCGCGGACATCTCGGTGGTCGCCGTGGCGACCAACTGACCGAGGCTGCGCTCGGCGCTCTCGACGCCGTGGGCGTTGCGGGCGGGGTCGCTCATCGCTCTCTCCCTCTTTTGTTCAAGCTCTTCTGTTCAAGCTCATCGGATCTGCAGTCAGATCATGCCGGACCGGTGCCGTCGTCGCGCGACGCCCCCAGCACTTCTCCGTTGTTCCCGCTACCCGCGCACTGCGCGGCCAGCCGTCGGTGCTCCGCGGCCTTCGCGTCGTAGATCTCGGCCATCCGCAGGTGGTAGTCCGGCTTGCCCACCTCGTAGATGTCCGGGATACCGTCCATGTCCTCGTCGCGCTCTTCCTCGTCGTAGAGCGCACGGTACTTGCGGACCCGCAGTTTCAGCAGCACGCCGGACAGGATCGCGGCGATCAGCGAGCCGATCAGGACCGCCGCCTTGACCTCGTCGGCCAGCGCCAGGTCCTCGGTGAAGGCGAGTTCGCCGATCAGCAGCGAAACGGTGAAGCCGATTCCGGCCAGTGAGGCGATCGCGAAGACGTCGGGCCAGACCAGGTCTTCGTTGAGTTCCGCCTTGGTGAAGCGGGCCGCCAGCCACGTACCGCCGAAGATGCCGAGCGCCTTGCCGACCACCAGACCCAGCACCACACCGAGCGTCTCCGGCTTGGTGAACACATCGGCGACCGCCCCGCCCGACACCGACACACCGGCCGAGAACAGGGCGAACAGCGGCACCGCGAGGCCCGCCGACACCGGCCGCACCAGGTGCTCGATGTGCTCGCCCGGCGAGTGGTCCTCGCCCTCGCGCCGGCTGCAGCGCAGCATCAGGCCCATCGCGACACCGGCGATCGTGGCGTGCACGCCGCTGTTGTACATCAGGCCCCAGATCACCAGGGCCAGCGGCACGTACACGTACCAGCCGCGCACATTCGCGCGCAGCAGCAGCCAGAAGACGGCCAGGCCCACGACGGCCCCGCCGAGCGCCGCGAAGTTGAGGTCGTTGGTGAAGAAGACCGCGATGATCAGGATCGCGAAGAGGTCGTCGACGACGGCGAGGGTGAGCAGGAAGGCCCGCAGCGCGGACGGCAGCGAGGTGCCGATGACGGCGAGGACCGCGAGCGCGAAGGCGATGTCGGTCGCGGTCGGGACCGCCCAGCCGTCGGTGTTTCCGTCGCCGATGACGTTCACGAGTACGTAGACGAGGGCCGGGGCCGCCATGCCGCAGAGGGCGGCGATCACGGGGAGGGCGGCGGCCTTCGGGTCGCGCAGTTCGCCCGCGACGAGTTCGCGCTTGAGCTCGATGCCGGCGACGAAGAAGAAGATCGCGAGGAGGCCGTCGGCCGCCCAGTGCTGGACGGACAGGTCGAGGCCGAGGAAACCGGGGCCGAAGTGCAGGCCGCGCAGCGACTCGTAACTCGCTCCGAAGGTGTTCGCCCAGATCAGCGCCGCGACGGCGGCCACGAGGAGCAGGACGCCGCCGACCGTCTCGGTGCGCAGGGCGTTGGCGACGTACGTCCGCTCGGGGAGCGGGAGCCGTCCGAGGAACGTGCTCTTGGTGGGGGGAGTGGGCGCGGCCACGGGGGAATACCTCCGGTCGGTGGGCAGCATGAAGCACATTGCCGACCAGACTTCCCGGCGCACCTGTTGAGTTTTGACGCGTTCCTGACGCGTAGGCAACTCTACCGGTGGTGCGCAAGGGCGTATCCGGCGATCTTCACTTTACGAGCGAAAAGGGCACCCGGCGCGGGGAGCGCGGGGTGCCCTTGAGCTGTTCAGGGGGCCGGAATCAGTCCTCGTCGCCGGCCGGGCTCGGCAGCTTCGCCTGGATCAGCCCCATCACGGACGCGTCGGTGAGCGTCGAGACGTCGCCCAGCTCCCGGTCCTCGGCGATGTCGCGCAGCAGCCGGCGCATGATCTTGCCCGAGCGCGTCTTCGGCAGCTCGGCCACCGGCATGATCCGCTTCGGCTTGGCGATCGGGCCGAGTACGGCACCGACGTGGTTGCGCAGCTCGGCGACCAGGGTCTCGGTCTCGGACGCCGTACCGCGCAGGATCACGAACGCCACGATCGCCTGACCGGTCGTCTCGTCCGCCGCACCGACCACGGCCGCCTCGGCGACCGCGGGGTGCGAGACGAGGGCCGACTCGACCTCGGTGGTCGAGATGTTGTGACCGGACACCAGCATCACGTCGTCGACCCGGCCAAGCAGCCAGATGTCGCCGTCCTCGTCCTTCTTCGCGCCGTCACCGGCGAAGTACTTGCCCTCGAAGCGGGACCAGTAGGTGTCGATGAAGCGCTGGTCGTCGCCCCAGATCGTACGGAGCATGGAGGGCCACGGCTCCGTCAGCACGAGGTAGCCGCCCCCGCCGTTCGGCACCTCGCGCGCCTCGTCGTCCACGACCGTCGCGGAGATTCCGGGCAGTGCGCGCTGCGCCGAACCCGGCTTGGTCTCGGTGACGCCCGGCAGCGGCGAAATCATCATCGCGCCGGTCTCGGTCTGCCACCAGGTGTCCACGATCGGGCACTTGTCGGCGCCGATGTGCTTCCGATACCACATCCAGGCCTCGGGGTTGATCGGCTCGCCGACCGACCCGAGGACGCGCAGCGACGACAGGTCGAACTTCGCGGGGATGTCGTCGCCCCACTTCATGAACGTACGGATCGCGGTCGGCGCGGTGTAGAGGATCGTCACGCCGTACTTCTGCACGATCTCCCAGAAGCGCCCCTGGTGCGGGGTATCGGGGGTGCCCTCGTACATGACCTGCGTGGCGCCGTTCGCGAGCGGCCCGTAGACGATGTACGAGTGGCCGGTCACCCAGCCGATGTCGGCGGTGCACCAGTAGACGTCGCTCGAAGGCTTGAGGTCGAAGACCGCCTGGTGGGTGTAGGCCGCCTGGGTGAGGTAGCCGCCGGAGGTGTGCAGGATGCCCTTGGGCTTACCCGTCGTGCCCGACGTGTACAGGATGAAGAGCGGGTGCTCGGCGTCGAATGCTTCGGGGGTGTGCTCGGCCGACTGGCGGCCGACGATGTCGTGCCACCACACGTCACGGCTGTCGTCCCACGCCGTCTCCTGCTTGGTGCGCTGTACGACGAGTACGTGCTCGACCTGCGGACACTTCGTCACGGCCTCGTCGATCGCGGGCTTCAGCGCGGACGGCTTGCCGCGCCGATAGCCGCCGTCGGAGGTGATGACGAGCTTGGCGTCGGCGTCCTGGATGCGGGAGGCGACGGCGTCGGCGGAGAAGCCGCCGAAGACGACCGAGTGCGCGGCGCCGACACGGGCGCAGGCCAGCATCGCGATCGCGGCCTCGGGGATCATCGGGAGGTAGACGGCGACGCGGTCGCCCTTGCGTACGCCCAGCTCGGTCAGGGCGTTCGCGGCGCGCGACACCTCGTCCTTGAGCTCCGCGTACGTAAGGGCGCGGCTGTCGCCCGGCTCGCCCTCGAAGTGGATGGCGACGCGGTCGCCGTTGCCGGCTTCGACGTGGCGGTCCACGCAGTTGTACGCGACGTTGAGCTCGCCGTCCGCGAACCACTTCGCGAAGGGCGGGTTCGACCAGTCGAGCGTCTCGGTGGGCTCGGTCGCCCAGGTGAGCCGGCGTGCCTGCTCGGCCCAGAAGCCGAGGCGGTCGGCCTTGGCCTGCTCGTACGCCTCCGCGGTGACGTTGGCGTTTGCGGCCAGCTCGGCGGGAGGAGCGAATCGACGCTCTTCCTTCAAAAGATTGGCCAAGCTCTCGTTGCTCACGACATCTCCCATTCCCAGGGCGCCCGATGTGTCCCGGGACCTAGCTCATCAGTCCGGGGCCCTGGTGACAAGAGCCATCCGGAAATTGGTTTAGACCTATCCGGCCAGTGAGCTGCTGCGCCTTGGCTGCGTGAGCTGCTGGGACGCCCGTACGGCCCCCTCCGCGGCAGTGCGCGAAGAGGGCCGTACGGTCTCACGGACGTACACCCCGTCCACGGACGTACACCTGGGTCCACGGACGTACACCCGGAAAGGTTCAGGCGCTCAGGCCCTCCAACTCCGTGTGCGACGAGGGTGCGACCCGGTCGAAGACCTCGCTGGTCTCCCCGATCCGTGCCCCGTCGACCAGCAGGTATGCCTGTGCCTCGGCCACGTGGAAATACATCCCGTGCAGTTCGAGCGTCCCTTCGGCGAGGCGGCGCTTCACCGATTCGTGCTGGCGCAGATGCTCCAGCTGCTGCACCACATTGGTCAGGCACAGCTGCTCCACGGCGTCGGTGGGCAGCCGCCCGGAGATCCGCGCCCATGAGTGGTGACGGCTCTTCATCCGGCGCAGGCTCGGCGCGCCGTGCCGCAGCCAGCGCCGCAGCGGGGTGCTCTCGCCGCCCTCCGCGGGCCCGTTGAGCAGGGCCTGCATCGCACCGCACCCGGAGTGCCCGCAGATGGTGATCGACTCGACCGCCAGCACGTCCACCGCGTATTCGATGGCCGCGGCGACCGAGTCGTCCGCGGCCTCGGCGCCCGGCGGCGGAACCAGGTTTCCCACATTTCGTACGGTGAAGAGGTCGCCGGGGCCGCTCGACGTGATCATGCTCGTGACCAGACGGGAGTCCGCGCAGGTCAGGAAGAGCTGCGAGGGGCTCTGGCCCTCCCGGGCGAGGCGTGCCAGCTCGTCGCGCACCAAGGGTGCGGTGTTGCGCTGGAACGCGCTGAGCCCGCTGGCCAGTTGACGCGCCGGGCGCGCCTCGGGAGTGGTGACGGGTGCGGTGTGCTCGCCGCAGTGGTGGTTGCGCCAGGCCGTCCAGGGCCGGCAGCAGGTGTGCGCGGCGCTGGTCACGGGCCCGGCGACCCGGATCCCGGACCTGCCGGTGACCTCGACCCTGCCGCCCTGGGCGACGTGGCCGTCCTGCCAGCCCTGCAGCGCTTCGTACGCCGCGTGGTCCATGAAGGAGCCGTCCAACTCCACGACGGCATGCGCCCCTTGGGGCACCTGGCCCAGGATCCGGGTCAGCCGGGGAACGGCCAGGAAGGTCAACTGCCCGCGCGCCCGTACGTGATGGACGCCGCCGGAAGTCGTCTCGGTGACGATGCGGGTCCTGGCCAGCCGGTGCAGGGCGACGGCGACGGCGACCGCGACCCCCAGGGCCACGCCCTCCAGCACGCCGAGCAGTACGACACCGGCGACCGTGGTGCCGTAGACCAGGAATTCGCGGTGCTTATGGACATTGCGGATGTGCGCGAAACTCACCATCTGGATGCCGACCATCATCACCAGGGCGGCCAGTGCCGCCAGCGGAATCCACTCCAGTACGCCGACGAGCAGTCCGGCGGCGAGCAGCACCCACACGCCGTGCAGCACGGTGGCGGCCCGGCTGACCGCGCCCGTACGGACGTTGGCGGTGGAGCGGACGGCGCCGCCGGAGATCGGCAGTCCGCCGAGCAGCCCGGACACCATGTTGGAAATGCCCTGGCCGCGCAGCTCGCGGTCCAGGTCGGAGCGCGGTGGGGGCGCCGCGCCTGGCGCTCGGGAGCGCTCGGCGGCCAGCTTGTCGACGGCGACCGCGGACAGCAGCGACTCCAGGCTCGCCACCAGCGTGACCGTCAGCACCGCCGCGGCCAGTGCGAGCACCGGGCCCTGCGGCATCTCGGGCAGTGCGTGACTGCGCCAGGACGGCAGGTCGACCCGGGCGATCGAGGGGGCCGCGACGGCGGCGACCGCGGTGGCGATCGCGACAGACGCGAGCGCGGCGGGGGTCTTGCGGAGGAATCTCCCCGTACGCCCCGGGAGGCGCGGCCACAGGATCAGTACGGCGATGGTGAGCGCGCCGATCAGGGGTGCGGCCGGGCCGAGGTGGGCCAACTGCGCGGGCAGTGCGAGGGCGTTGGCGGTGGCCGAGCTCTGTGGGGAGCCGCCGAGCACGATGTGCAGCTGGGCGAGCGCGATGGCGACGCCGATGCCGGCGAGGGTGCCGTGCACGATGGCGGGGCTGACGGCCAGGGCGTTGCGCGCGGCCCTGAGTGAGCCGAGCAGGATCTGCACCAGGCCGGCGCAGATGACGATGGAGCAGGTGGTGCGCCAGCCGTAACGCTGGATCAGTTCTGCGGTCACGACGGTCAGTCCGGCCGAGGGGCCGCTGACCAGGAGGGGCGAGCCGCCGAGCAGTCCGACGACGATGCCGCCGACGGCGGCGCCGATCAGGCCCGCCGCGAGGGGCGCGTCGATGGCGACGGCCAGTCCCAGCGACATGGGGACGGCGATCAGGAACACGGTGATCGAGGCGGTGAGGTCGCCTCCCGCGATCTTGAAACGGGTCCGGTGGGGCCGGTGGGGCTTCCCGCCCTCACCGGACGGCGGGCTGTGCGGCCGTTGGAAGCGTGAGGCTCGGGTGGTGCGAGAGGTGTGGTCGGGGCGAGTGGGTACGCAAGCAGACATCGCTCTTGTCTCCTCCGGGGCAGCGCGGTCGCGGAACGAGGGGTCGCGGCCGTGGATCACGGCGTGCAGCGGGGGGAACTTAAAACTCTCGGTAAATGAATCGTAATCCAGAGTAAAGATCGAGGTGGGTCTTTGCGGTCAAATGGGGCAATCCTTCACCCGAATTGGTGAATAAGCATTTATGGCGGCTTGTCGCATCTATGGGTTTGTAGGTGCATGCGAGGTTTGCCGCGCCGTTCAGGCCGTCCCGGCCCCGGCCGCTCAAACAAGCCGATCGAGGAAGAGGTGGGCGGATGATGGCCGCCACGAAGAGAATCACCTTCGGCGTCACCGCCGCCGCACTGTCCCTGGCCGCCCTGGCGGGCTGTTCCGGCCAGACATCGAACCCGGCCGAGACCAGGGAAGGCGCACACGGCGCCAAGAAGAACGCGGCCGCCGCCGCTCCCAACAGTCCGGTCCGGCTGATCGGCGACGGCTCCACCGCGTACACCGGAGCACAGCCCCTCCAACCCGTACCGGAGAAGCTGGCGCCCGGCCAGAAGCCCCCGCAGTTCGTGGTCTTCTCCTGGGACGGCGCGGGCGAGGACAGCCAGCGGCTCTTCTCCCACTTCCGCAAGGTCGGGCAGAAGTACGACGCGACGATGACGTACTTCCTCAGCGGGGTCTACCTCCTGCCCGAGGACAAGAAGGACCTCTACACCGCGCCCAAGCACTCCGCCGGGCGCTCCGACATCGGCTTCAACGACGTCAAGGGAATCAAGGACACCGTGGAGCAGATCCGCGGCGCCTGGTTCGAGGGCAACGAGATCGGCACCCACTTCAACGGCCACTTCTGCGGCAACGACGGCGGCGTCGGCACCTGGTCGAAGGAGGAGTGGAAGAGCGAGATCGCCCAGGCCAAGTCCTTCGTCAAGAACTGGAAGTCCAACGCCGCGCTGAAGTCGCTCAAGCCGCTGCCCTTCGACTACGAGAAGGAACTCGTCGGCGCCCGTACACCCTGCCTCGAAGGCCGCAAGAACTTCATGCGCGCGGCGAGCGAGATGGGCTTCCGCTACGACACCAGCGGCGTCAACGACCAGATCTGGCCGGAGAAGCAGGGCAGTCTCTGGGACCTGTCGATGCAGCTGGTGCCGGTGCCGGGCCGGGCCTTCCAGACCCTCTCCATGGACTACAACTTCTACATGAACCAGTCGGGCGCGACCCGGGGCGACGAGGACAAGCACGAGTACTGGGGCAACCAGATGCGCGACGGCCTGGTGCAGGCCTTCGAGCGCTCCTACCGGGGCAACCGCGCGCCGCTGATCATCGGCAACCACTTCGAGTCCTGGAACGGCGGCACGTACATGCGCGCCATCGAGGACACCATCAAGACCGTCTGCACCCAGCGCGACGTGAAGTGCGTGTCGTTCCGCCAGCTCGCGGACTGGCTGGACGCACAGGACCCGCAGGTCCTGGCCAAGCTGCGCACCCTGAAGGTCGGCCAGGCACCGAAGACGGACTGGGCGACCTTCCTGAGCCCGGCCACTCGGCCCGCCGCACACGCCCCGTCGGCTCCGGGAGCTGCTCAGCGGCACTGACCGTCAGTCGTTCGTCGAGCACGAAGGCCGGGTCGACCTGGGCGGCCGGGGCGGTGCCGCCGTCTGCGCCCCTCGCACCGCTCGGCGCCTGGGGCGCCTCTCGGGCTTCGGGGCGCTGCGCCGGACTCCGTCCGACGTGCCGGCTGCGGGTGTGACCGGCGCGGTTGCGGTTGCGGGGTGGCGCCGACGGCCGGTTCCTGTGGCAGCTAAGCCGGTTGAGCGGCACTGACCGCCAGGCGTTCGTCGAGCACGAAGGCCGGGTCGACCTGGGCGGCCAGATCGGCGCCGGTCTTCGCGTTTCCCCAGCTCTCCGCGTTCCTCAGGTGGAAGTGCACCATCTGGCGTGTGTAGCGCTCCCAGTCGCGGTGTGCGTAGCTGTCCTCGGCGGCGTCCTGGAGGACCTGCAGGGCCTGGCGGTTGTCCGCCTCCAGGAGCTCGAAGCGGGCCGGGCGGCCCTTCTCCATGCCGCGCACCCAGTCCGAGTGGCCCATGGTGACCAGCAGGTCGTCGCCGACCTCCGCGCGCAGGAAGTCCAGGTCGTCCTGGCCCTGCACCTTGTTGCCGACGACCTTGAGCGCGATGCCGTAGTCCCGGGCGTACTCCTTGTACTGGCGGTACACGGAGACGCCCTTGCGGGTCGGCTCGGCCACCAGGAACGTCATGTCGAAGCGGGTGAACATGCCCGATGCGAAGGAGTCCGAGCCCGCCGTCATGTCGACCACCACGTACTCGTCGGGGCCGTCGACCAGGTGGTTCAGGCACATCTCGACCGCGCCGACCTTGGAGTGGTAACAGGCCACGCCCAGGTCCGACTCGGTGAAGGGGCCGGTCGCCATCAGCCGGATCGTGCCGTCGTCGAGGGCCACCGGGCGGGCGCACGCGTCGTACACCGGGTTGTCCTCGCGGACCCGCAGCAGCCGGGAGCCCTCGCCGGGCGGAGTCGTCTTGATCATCGTCTCGGCGGAGGCGATACGGGGGTTGGTGCCGCGCAGATAGTCCTTGATGAGCGGGAGGTGCGCGCCCATCGCGGGCATCGCGGCCGACTCGTCGTCCGAGAGGCCGAGCGCCGCGCCCAGGTGCTGGTTGATGTCGGCGTCGACGGCGACGACCGGAGCTTCGTTGGCCGTGAGGTGGCGGATGAAAAGCGAGGACAGCGTGGTCTTGCCACTGCCGCCCTTCCCGACGAAAGCGATCTTCATGTTCACCAAGGGTAATCGAATGAACGCGGTGGGTGTGCGCGGTAAGTGAAGAAGACCACTCCAAGGTGGGGCGCGGAGGGGTGCGCGGGAACGGTGCGTACGCTCCTTACTTATGAGTACGAACGCTGATCCGCTCGCGGCGCTGGGTGCGCTGCCCGGCGTGCCCGAGGCCGTGGATTCCGTACGCAAGGCCGTGGACCGGGTCTACGGACACCGCGTCATGCGGCGCCGCAGCAACGAGATCACCGGGGAGGCCGCGCTGCGTGGTGCGCGCGGCTCGGCGGCGCTCTCGGGTGCCGACTGGGCGCTGGAGGAGGTGCGGCGCCGCACCGACTTCAGCGGCGACGAGGAGGCCCGGGTGGTCGGCGGGGCGCTGCGGCTGACGGCCGAGGCCGGGCAGCTCCTGTCCATCTGGCGGCAGTCGCCGCTGCGGGTCCTGGCGCGGCTGCATCTGGTGGCGGCCGGCGGCGCGGGCATCGCGGACGAGCTGGTGGGGCGGCCGAGACTGGCGGGCGAGTCGGTGGACGAGCCGCTCATCGAGCTTCCGCTGCCGGGCGCGGGTGAGGTGGCGGCGCGTCTTGAGGGGCTGTCGCAGCTGATCATCGCCGGGGGCGCGGCCGCTCCCGCGCTGGTGACGGCGGCGGTGGTGCACGGTGAGCTGCTGGCACTGCGGCCGTTCGGCTCGCACAACGGGCTCGTCGCGCGTACCGCCGAGCGCATCGTGCTGATCAACAGCGGGCTCGACCCGAAGTCGGTCTGCCCGGCCGAGGTCGGCCACGCGGAACAGGGCCGGGCGGAGTACGTCACGGCGCTGGAGGGCTACATGTCCGGTACGCCGGACGGCGTGGCTGCCTGGATCGCGCACTGTGGTCGTGCGGCGGAGCTGGGGGCGCGGGAGTCGACGGCGGTCTGCGAGGCGCTGCAGCGCGGCGCGGCCTGAGAAGGCTGTCGGCCTGGTTGCCGGACCTGGACAAAGACCTGGTTGCCGGACCGGACAAAGACCTGGTTGCCCGACCCGGACAAAGAGATGCGGCGGTACCGGAATCGGTACCGCCGCTGGCATGTCCGCCGGGTTACCAAGCGTCCTCGGATTTTTGCCCATCAGGTCGGGATCTTCGCCCGTGGCCTGGTGCGGCTGGCCCGTAATCGACGGGTCGACGTCGCGTGGGTGCTCGGCTTTCATGCGCGGTCCGTGGGCCGTACTGCGTAGAAAGGTGATCCTCTCGGATGTCCCTGGTCTCGCGGGCCGTTGAATCCTTTGTACTCCCGTTGATGAGGAAGCGGAACCCCTGGAAACGCTTCTTTACTTTTACTCTCAAACAAGGGCAAAAAGTCAGCCGAGGACTCAGCAGAGGATGCAGTCGAGGACTCAGCCGAGGGCTCAGCCGGTGACGGTGGCGCGGCGGCGGCTCGCGTACCAGACGAGGCCTGCCGTGGCGGCTGCCGCTCCCACCGCTGCCGCCGCCATCAGTGCGGGGCGGGCCGGCATCGAGAGGGAGGGCAGTCGCTGCTTCAGCCGGACCGGCCGGCTGAAGACGAGAATCGGCCATTCCCTGGCGGTCGCCTCTCGGCGCAGCGCGCGGTCCGGATTGACCGCGTAGGGGTGGCCGACCGACTCCAGCATCGGCACGTCGGTCGCCGAGTCGCTGTAGGCGAAGCAGCGGGCCAGGTCGTACCCCTCGGAGGCGGCCAGGTCCTTGACGGCCTCCGCCTTGGTCGGTCCGTACGCGTAGTACTCCACCTCGCCGGTGAAGCAGCCGTCGTCGCCGACCACCATCCTGGTGGCCACCACCCGGTCGGCGCCGAGCAGCTCGCCGATCGGCTCGACCACCTCGGCCCCGGACGTCGAGACGATCACGACGTCACGGCCGGCGGCGTGGTGCTCCTCGATGAGGGAGGCGGCCTCGTCGTAGATGATCGGGTCGATCAGGTCGTGCAGGGTCTCGGCGACGATCTCCCGCACCTGCTGGACGTTCCAGCCTTTGCAGAGCGCGGAGAGGTATTCGCGCATGCCCTCCATCTGATCGTGGTCCGCTCCGCCCGCCAGGAAGACGAACTGTGCGTAGGCCGTTCGGAGAACGGCTCGGCGGTTGATCAGTCCGCCTTGGTAGAAGGACTTGCTGAAGGTCAGCGTGCTCGACTTCGCAATGACGGTCTTGTCCAGATCGAAGAAGGCAGCGGTGCGGGGCAGCGAGCGGTTTTCCACGAGCCGAGCATAGGCGCCCACCATTCGGCGTACGCTGGGGCGCGTGGGTTTGCCTGAGAAGCCTCTCGGGTACACCATGGAAGTCACGGATCGTTCGCGACCGTGCTACCCCGGTTCGGCTCCTCCCCCCCCCGAGTCGAACCGTGGCAGACGACCCCCGCTCTCCCCCCCGGCGGGGGTCGTCGCATGTCCGGATGCTTTTTCGGGCCCCTCGGCGGCCCCTGGTCCGTGTGCATCGGTGGGTCCTTTCTCTGGTCCATTGCAGGCAGCGATCCCTCGTACGTTCTCAACTCGTCACGCTGTGTAGTCGTTCCGTTCCCCTTGGAAGTCACTGGTAAGGGTGAGCGGAATATTCACATTCGCTGAGCCGTCCACAGTTTTCGACCAAGATCCACACGGTTTTCCGGATCGCTGCACGGTGATTCCAGCCGCGAAGTTCGCGGATCTCGGAATCGCTTGAGGGCGCAGTGAGAGGGGGCGGGGATCGTGGCTGTACCGATCACACCCGACCGGTTGTCGGCTGCCGATGGGCGGCGGGGCGGACCGCTGATCGTCACCGAAGATGTGGAACTGCTCGACGATCTGCTGAGATTGTGCGCCGCAGCGGGGGCGGAGCCGGAAGTTCATCACGGATTGCCGGAACGGCACGGAAGTTGGGAAGCGGCGCCGCTGGTGCTCGTCGGGGACGACGCGGCGGCCCGGGTGCGCGGAGCCGTGCGCAGACGCGGCGTGATGCTCGTCGGGCGCGACCAGGACGACCCACTTGTGTGGCGGCGGGCGGTGGAGATCGGCGCGGACTACGTGCTGCGCCTGCCGGACGCCGAGACCTGGCTGGTGAACCGGATCGCCGACGCGACGGAGGGCGTCGGCCGTCAGGCACTCACCGTCGGAGTGATGGGCGGACGGGGCGGAGCCGGAGCCTCCACCCTGGCGTGCGCACTGGCCGTGACGGCGGCGCGGGCCGGCCGGCGCACGATGCTCATCGACGGTGACCCGCTCGGCGGAGGACTCGACGTGCTGCTCGGCGGGGAGACCGTTCAGGGCATGCGCTGGCCGGATTTCGCCTCCTCGCGGGGGCGGGTCGCCAGCGCCGCACTGGAGGAGTCGCTGCCCCGTCTGCACGAGTTGAGGGTGCTGAGCTGGGACCGCAGTGACGCGGTGGTCATCCCGCCTGAGGCGATGCGGGCCGTGCTGGCCGCAGCCCGCAGGGCCGGCGGAGTGGTGGTCGTGGACCTGCCGCGCAGGGTGGACGAGAGCGTGGCGGAAGCCCTGGCCCAGCTGGACCTCGGGCTGCTCGTGGTGCCCGGGGAATTGCGGGCCGTGGCTGCGGCCCAGCGGGTCGCCGCCGCGGCGGGCATGGTGCTGGAGGACCTGCGGACCGTCGTGCGGGGGCCGTACGCGGCCGGGCTCGACGAGGAGTGGGTGGCCAAGGCGCTCGACCTTCCCCTGGTGGGTGAACTTCCGGCCGAACCTGGACTGTTGGAGGCGCTCGCGGACGGCGATCCGCCGGGGAGCAGTGCGCGGGGTCCGCTGGCCCGGTTCTGCACCGCGTTCTGGGAGCGGGCGCTGGTCGGAGGTGCGGCCGGATGAACGCGACCGTACTGCTGAACGCGGTGCGCATGCGCCTCGCGGAGAGCGGGGCCGAGCCGACACCGGCCCGGGTGGCCGCCGTGCTGCGGGAACAGGGGCGGCTGTTGGGGGATACCGAAGTACTGGGCGCTGCGGACGAGTTGAGGTCCGAGCTGGTGGGGGCGGGGCCGCTGGAGCCGCTGCTCGCCGACCCGTCGGTGACCGATGTGCTGGTGTCCGCGCCGGACCGGGTCTGGGTGGACCGTGGGGCGGGTCTGGAGCTCGCGCCGGTGTCCTTCCAGGACGCGGCGGCGGTGCGCAGGCTGGCGCAGCGGCTCGCGGCCGTGGCGGGACGGCGTCTCGACGACGCCAGGCCGTGGGTGGACGCGCGGCTGCCGGACGGGACGCGGATGCATGCCGTGCTGCCGCCGGTGGCCGCCGGGTCGACGTGTCTGTCGCTGCGGGTCGTGCGGCCCAAGGCGTTCCGGCCCCAGGAGCTGGTGGCGGCGGGGACGGTGCCGCCCGGCGGGGACGTACTGCTGCGGGCGCTGGTCGAGGCCCGGCTGTCGTACCTGATCAGTGGGGGTACGGGGGCGGGGAAGACGACCTTGCTTTCGGCGTTGCTGGGGCTGGTCGGGGAGCGGGAGCGGATCGTGCTCGCAGAGGACTCGGCGGAGCTGCGGCCCGACCATCCGCATGTGGTGCGGCTGGAGTCCCGGCCGCCGAACCAGGAGGGCGCCGGGCGGGTCACCCTGCAGGACCTGGTGCGGCAGGCGCTGCGGATGCGGCCCGACCGGCTGGTGGTCGGTGAGGTCCGTGGGGCCGAAGTGACCGAGCTGCTGGCCGCGTTGAACACCGGGCACGAAGGCGGGTGCGGCACTGTGCACGCCAATGCGGCGGCGCAGGTTCCGGCCCGGATGGAGGCCCTGGGGACGGCTGCCGGGCTCGACCGGGCGGCGCTGCACAGCCAGTTGGCGGCGGCTCTGTCGGTGGTCCTGCACCTCGTACGGGACCGGGAGGGCCGGCGGCGGCTCGCCGAGGTGCACGTGCTGGAGCGGGATCCGGCGGGGCTGGTGGTGACGGTGCCCGCGCTGCGGTGGGGCGCCGGCGGATTCGTACGCGAGCGGGGCTGGCCGCGGCTGCGGGAGCTGATCGGGGGCGCGCTGTGACGGCCGGACCGGCCGCGTACGCGGCGATGGTGTGCGCGGGGCTTGCGGCCTGGCTGCTGGTCGGCTGGGACCGGGGGATGCGGCGGGCCCGGCTGGTGGTGGCCGGGGGCGTGGCGGACGAGCGGGAGGCGCCCTGGGAACGGCTCTGGCCGCTGTTGCGGGAGCGGGTGCGGCCCGAGTGGCTGTGCGTACCGGCGGCGGGGGTGGTCGCCGCGCTGGCGGAGTCGGTGATTCCGCTGGTGCTGGGGGCGGTGGCGGTGCCGCTGGTCGGACGGCGGCTGCGGGCCGGGGAGTCGGAGCGGGCGCGCGGGCGACGTACGGACGAGGTGATCGCGCTGTGCGGGGCGGTGAGCGGGGAGCTGCGGGCCGGCAGCCAGCCGGGCCAGGCGCTGTGCGCGGCGGTCGCGGACACGGGCGTACTGGGGGATGCGGCGGCGGAGGTACTGGCGGCGGCCCGGTTCGGGGGCGACGTACCGGTGGCACTGCACCGGGCCGCACGGGAGCCGGGGGCGGACGGGCTGGTCGGGGTGGCGGTCTGCTGGCAGGTGTCGGTGGGCAGCGGGGCCGGACTCGCGTCCGGGCTCGACCGGCTGGAGGCCGCGCTGCGGGCCGAGCGGGACCGGCGGGAGCACCTGCGGGCCCGGCTGGCCGGGGCCTGGTCGACGGTGGCGCTCCTGGCGGTGCTGCCGGTGGTGGGCGTGCTGATCGGCAGTGCGATGGGCGCCGACCCGTTGAGGGTGCTGCTGCACACACCGCTGGGGCTCGGATGCCTGGTGGCGGGAGGACTGCTGGAGACCGGAGGGCTGCTGTGGGCCCGCCGGATCGTACGGAACGGAGAGGGGGAGGACGCGTGAACGGGGAAGTTGTCCACAGGCTGGGGGTGGTGGTGTGCGCTGCCGCGGCTGTGGGTTGCCTGGCCTTTGCGGTGGCGGGCCGGCGCAGGGAGCGGGAGGCCCGGCGGCGGCTGGCGACGCTGCTGGCGGTCGAGGCGGCGATGTACGGGGAGGGGCGGCGGGGGCGTTTTCGTGGTGGGGCCGAGTGGGCGCGGGTCTTGGGAGCGCCCGCAGGGGCTGTGGTCGCGGGATATGTGCTGGTGGGTGGGGTGTGGGGGTGCCTGGCCGGGGCGGTGGCCGCGGTCGGCGTGCGGCGCTGGCAGCGGGGGCGGCAGCCGCGGGGCGAGGCGGCGGCGGAGGAAGCCGCCGCAGGACGTCAACTGCCGCTCGCGGCTGATTTGTTGGCGGCCTGCGTGGCCGCAGGGGCGGGGCCGCGGGAGGCTGCCGAGGCGGTCGGGGAGTCACTCGGCGGGCCGGTCGGGGAGCGGCTGGTCCGGGCGTCGGCGGAGCTGCGGCTCGGCGGTGAACCGGCCGAGGCGTGGGGGCGGTTGGCGGCGATACCGGGCGCCGCCGGTCTGGCCAGGTGCCTGGAGCGGGCGGGGGCCAGCGGGGCTCCGGCGGCCGGGGCGGTCGGGCGGGTGGCGGACGGGCTCAGGGCGGACCGGGCGCGCCGGGCCGAGGCCGCGGCGAACAGGGCCGGAGTGCTGATCGTGGTGCCGCTGTCGCTCTGCTTCCTGCCCGCCTTCCTGGTGGTGGGCGTGGCACCGGTGGTGATCGGACTGGCGGAGGGGCTGCTGGCGGGTGGATGAAGCGGGTCGAAGCGATTCGGGTCGAAGCGGAGTGAACCGGTCCGAAGCAAGAAGTGAGCGGAATCAACGGGAGGTTGAGATGTGGAAGTGGATGAAGGTCCAGGGCTGGCGCCGGCGTTGGAGCCGGCGTTGGGGCCGGAGCTTGGATCGGATGCGGGCGCGGGTGCAGGGGCGGCTGGCCGGTGACTCCGGGATGACGACCTCCGAGTACGCGGTGGGGACGATCGCGGCGTGTGCCTTTGCGGCGGTGCTCTACAAGGTCGTCAGCAGCGGCGCCGTCTCAGCGGCGTTGCAGTCGGCGGTGGAGAGGGCGCTCGATGTGCAGTTCTGAGGGGGCGGGGACAGCTCGTCGTAGAGCTGACCGGGGGTACGTGACCGCCGAGGCGGCGCTGACCCTGCCGGTGCTGATGCTGTTCGGGCTGGCGCTGGTGTGGGCGCTGATGGCGGCCTCCGCGCAGATCCAGTGTGTGGACGCCGCCAGGGCCGGGGCGCGGGCGGCAGCCCGGCAGGAACCGCAGGCGGCGACCGAGGCGGCCGCCAGGCAGGCGGCGCCGGACGGGGCGAAGGTCGGGTTCCGGCGGGAGGGCGACCTGGTGCGGGTGCTGGTGGAAGCGCCCGTGCCGGGGCCCGGCCGGCTGGGGCTGACGCTGCGGGCCGAGGCGGTCGCGCTGGCGGAGGAGACGGTGGGGGTGGGGGTGTGAGGGCGGGTGGCCGGAAGCGGCCGGGCGTGTTCTGCCGGCGGCGGGCGGAGCGGGGGTCGGCGACCGTCTGGGCGCTGGGAGTTGTCGCGCTGCTCGGGGTGGTGTTCACCGGAGTACTGGCGATGGGGCAGGCCGTGGTGGCCCGTCACCGGGCCGGGAGCGGGGCGGACTTGGCGGCCCTGGCGGCGGCCGGGGAGTGGACGCGGGGGGAGGGAGCGGCGTGCGGGAGGGCGGAGGAGGTGGCGGGGGCGCAGGGGGTGCGGGTGGTGGGGTGCGTGGTGCGGGGGGAGGTGGCGGACGTTTCGGTGGCGGCGGGGGTGGGGCCGTACGAGGCGGTGGTGAGGGCTCGGGCGGGCTGGGGCCCCTCCCCGCCCCTAGACGCCGGACGGACTGGATGAGCCGGGCGGGCCGGAGGTGTCGGACGGGCCGGGTACATCGGGCGGGGAGGTGGCGTCGGGTGGGCCGGGTGCATCGGGCGGGGAGGTGGCGTCGGGTGGGACGGGTCTGTCGGGCGGGGAGGTGGTGTCGGTGGGGGCGGCGTTGAGGAGGGTGGTGAGGAGGCGGAGGGCGCCCCGTTTGTGGAGGGGGTCGTTGCCGTTGCCGCACTTGGGGGACTGGATGCAGGACGGGCAGCCGGCGTCGCACTCGCAGGAGGCGATGGCTTCGCGGGTGGCGGTGAGCCAGGCGCGGGCGGTGTGGAAGCCGCGCTCGGCGAATCCGGCGCCGCCCGGGTGGCCGTCGTAGACGAAGACCGTGGGCAGCAGCGTGTCCGGGTGGAGGGGGATCGAGACGCCGCCGATGTCCCAGCGGTCGCAGGTGGCGAAGAGCGGGAGGAGGCCGATGGAGGCGTGCTCGGCGGCGTGCAGGGCGCCGGGGAGGATCTCCGGGGTGAGACGGGCGGCGTCGAGGTCGTCCTCGGTGAGGGTCCACCAGACAGCCCGGGTGCGCAGGGTGCGGGGCGGGAGATCGAGTTTGGTCTCGCCCAGGACTTCGCCGGTGATGAGTTTGCGGCGGAGGAAGGAGACGACCTGGTTCGTGACCTCGACGGAGCCGTAGTGCAGGCGGGCCGTGCCCCAGGGGACGGTGGTGTCGGTGGAGAGGATGGAGATGGCGGTGGTGTCGCGGGCGGTCGTGGAGTAGGGCGGGTTGGCCTCTTCGACGAGGGCTGCGGAGTCTTCCAGGTCGAGGCGGCGGACCAGGTAGGTGCGGCCCTGGTGGAGGTGGACGGCGCCCTCGTGGACCGCGGTGTGGGCGGCTTCGGCGTCGACCGTGCCGAGGAGGCGGCCCGTCGACTCTTCGACGATCTGGATGGGGTTGCCGCCGCCGCCCCGGATGTCGGCGAGGTCGGCGGCCCGTTCGCGGCGGGTCCAGTACCAGGACTTTCCCCGGCGGCGGAGCAGGTTGGCCGCTTCGAGGGAGGGGAGCAGGGGGGCGGCGGCCGGGCCGAAGAGGGCGAGGTCGGGGGCGGTGAGGGGGAGTTCGGCGGCTGCCGCGCAGAGGTGGGGGGCCAGGACGTAGGGGTTGTCGGGGTCGAGGACCGTCGACTCGACGGGCTGGGCGAAGAGGGCCTCGGGGTGGTGGGCGAGGTAGGTGTCCAGCGGGTCGTCGCGGGCGACGAGGATCGCGAGGGCGCCCTCGCCGGAGCGGCCCGCACGGCCTGCTTGCTGCCAGAGGGAGGCGCGGGTTCCCGGGTAGCCGGCGATCAGGACGGCGTCGAGGCCCGAGACGTCGATGCCGAGTTCGAGGGCGGTGGTGGCGGCCAGGCCGAGCAGTTCGCCGGAGTGCAGGGCGGCTTCGAGGGCGCGGCGTTCTTCCGGGAGGTAGCCGCCCCGATAGGCAGCCACCCGGTCGGGGAGGGTGCGGTCGATCGAGGCCAGGCGTTCCTTGGTGATGAGGGAGATCAGTTCGGCGCCGCGGCGGGAGCGGACGAAGGCGACTGTGCGGATCTTGTGAAGGATCAGGTCGGTGAGGAGGTCGGCGGTCTCGGCGGTGGCGGTCCGGCGGACGGGCGCCTCCCGCTCGCCGTGCAAGTCGGTGAGCGGGGGCTCCCAGAGGGCGAAGACCAGTTCGCCGCGGGGAGAGGCGTCGTCGGCGACTTCGTGGACGGGCAGGCCGGTGAGGCGGCTCGCGGCGACCGCGGGGTCGGCGGCGGTGGCGGAGGCGAGGAGGAAGACCGGGTTCGCGCCGTACCGCTCGCACAGGCGGCGCAGACGGCGGATCACCTGGGCGACGTGCGAACCGAAGACGCCCCGGTAGGTGTGGCACTCGTCGATGACGACGTAGCGGAGGGCCTTGAGGAAGGAGGACCAGCGGGCGTGCGAGGGGAGGATGCCGCGGTGCAGCATGTCGGGGTTGGTGAGGACCAGGTTGGCGTACTGGCGCACCCACTCGCGTTCCTCGACGGGGGTGTCCCCGTCGTAGACCGCCGGGCGGATCGCGTTGCCGAGGGGGGCCGCGAGGGACTTCACCGCGCGGCGCTGGTCGGCGGCCAGGGCCTTGGTGGGGGCGAGGTAGAGGGCCGTGGCCCCGCGCCCGTTGGGGGCCTCCGAGCCGTCGAGGAGGGCGGTGAGGACCGGGGCCAGATAGGCGAGGGACTTGCCGGACGCCGTTCCTGTGGAGATCACCACGGATTCGTCGTCCAGCGCGTGCTCCGCTCCCTGCGCCTGGTGGGTCCAGGGGTGCTCGATCCCGGTTTCGCGGATGGCCGCGATCACTTCCGTACGGATGCGGTCGGGCCAGACTGCATGGCTGCCCTTCCTCGGGGGCAAGTGCTCCGTATGAGTGATGCGAGCGGCCCGGCTCTCCCCTGCGGCGAGACGGGCGAGGACCTCGCCGGGAGACGGGGTCTTGACCCTGCTCTGGGGCGGTCGTCCGGGACCGGGTTTCTTGGCCATCACCGCCGAGTGTGTCACTGGCGTGACGGACAATGGGCCCAAGGCGTCGTGCTCGCCTGCTGGTAAGTGATTGAATGCGTTTCGCGGCTGGCGTTCCGTCCTCTGGCTCCGCCGGGGAGACCTCAGGGGGGCGGCCGCTCGATAGCAAGGTGCTGGAGGATCCGTGGACCTGTCCCTGTCGACTCGCAACGTGACCGGACCTGCCGGCGACCGTACGGTCGTCGAGGTCGGTGGCGAGATTGATGTGTATACCGCGCCCAAGCTGCGCGAGCAGTTGGTCGAGTTGGTGAACGACGGCAGTTACCACCTGGTCGTCGACATGGAGGGCGTGGACTTCCTCGACTCCACCGGTCTCGGCGTGCTCGTGGGTGGACTGAAGCGTGTGCGTGCCCATGAGGGTTCGCTGCGCCTGGTCTGCAACCAGGAGCGCATTCTCAAGATCTTCCGGATTACCGGACTGACCAAGGTGTTCCCGATCCACACCACGGTCGACGAAGCCGTCGCGGCCACCGACTGACGGTTTCCGGTCTCCGGAAGCGATACAGAATCAAAGAGCAGTACAACGTGGGGTGCCGGGCTTCGTGCCCGGCTTCCCGCGGATGCACGCCCGTACGTCAAGGGGGAGCGCAATGGCCACCGTGGAACTCCGTTTCAGCGCCCAGCCCGAACACGTCAGGACGGCCCGCCTCGTGGCGGCCGCCGTGGCGCGTCGGGCCGGGGTCGACGAGGCGGTGCTGGACGAAGTCCGGCTCGCGGTGGGCGAGGCGTGCTCCCGGGCCGTGGGGCTGCACCGTACGAACGGCATCACGGCTCCGGTACGGGTCGCGCTGACCGAGGAGGAGAAGACCTTCTCCATCGAGGTCGGCGACGAGGTTCCCGGACCGGCAGGTGCGGTGCCGGGGGCGCGCAACACACCGGAGTCGGTGCCGGGTGCTGTGGATCTCGACTCCGACGGCGAGGACGACATGGGCCTCGCCGTGATCAGTGGACTCGTCGACGACCTCGAAGTGGTCGACGGGGAGAACGGCGGAATGATCCGCATGAGCTGGCCCACCGCTTCCGCGGTGGCAATGCCCTGAGGTCCCTGGGACCCCTGGGGTAATGCTTCTGCCGCATTTCCGTAAGTGATATTCGTGAGGCCCTGCTGAGCAGGGCCTTTCGTTTTTTCCAGGCCGTTTCAAAATCATTTCGAGAGATCGATTTCACTGCGGTCTGTTGAGATCAGCTTCCGCTACCTACAATCCGTCCACGTCTTGAGCTCTGTGCGTCAAGGAGGACGAATGGCGGGACTCTTCAACTCCCCACAGTCCGAACACTTCTCGAACCTCGCGGTTTCACTCACCGACAACAACCGGCTCATCGTGATCGTCATCGCGGCCGTCGCGATCGCCGCACTGATCGTCGCCCGCCTGCTGACACGGCAGGTGCTGGCGGCCGACGAGGGCACCGACTCCATGAAGGAGATCGCCGCCGCCGTACAGGAGGGTGCAAATGCCTATCTGATGCGGCAGTTGCGTACTCTCGGGATCTTCGCGGTGGTGGTGGTATTCCTGTTGCTGCTGCTTCCGGCGGACAACACCTCGCAGCGGATAGGGCGTTCGCTGTTCTTCCTCGTCGGCGCGGTATTTTCCGCGGCCACCGGATACATAGGTATGCGTCTTGCCGTACGAAGCAATGTGCGTGTTGCGGCGGCAGCGCGGGAAGCGACTCCTGCGGAGGGTGAGGCGGAAAAGGATCTCACCACCCCGTCCGGCGGAGCCGGCTCAAAGGCCGCGTCCCACAAAGCAATGAAGATCGCTTTTCGTACGGGTGGCGTCGTCGGCATGATCACCGTGGGCCTCGGCCTGCTCGGTGCGGCCGTCGTCGTCCTCGTGTACGCCGACCACGCCCCCAAGGTCCTGGAGGGCTTCGGGCTCGGCGCCGCGCTCATCGCGATGTTCATGCGGGTCGGCGGCGGCATCTTCACCAAGGCCGCCGACGTCGGCGCCGACCTGGTCGGCAAGGTCGAACAGGGCATTCCGGAGGACGATCCGCGCAATGCCGCGACCATCGCCGACAACGTGGGCGACAACGTCGGCGACTGCGCGGGCATGGCTGCCGACCTCTTCGAGTCGTACGCCGTCACGCTCGTCGCCGCGCTGATCCTGGGCATGGCGGCCTTCGGCGACGCCGGACTCGCGTTCCCGCTGATCGTGCCCGCGATCGGCGTGATCACCGCCATGATCGGCATCTTCGCCGTCGCACCCCGGCGCAGCGACCGCAGCGGCATGACCGCGATCAACCGCGGGTTCTTCATCTCCGCCGCGATCTCGCTGGTGCTCGTCGCCGTGGCCGTCTTCGTGCACCTGCCGTCCTCGTACGCCGAACTCGACGGCGTCGCGGACAAGTCGGTGCTCGGGCACAGCGGCGATCCGCGGATGCTGGCGCTGGTCGCCGTCGCCATCGGAATCGTGCTGGCCGCGCTGATCCAGCAGCTCACCGGGTACTTCACGGAGACGACGAGGCGGCCGGTGCGCGACATCGGCAAGTCGTCGCTCACGGGACCCGCGACCGTGATCCTGGCGGGCATCTCCATCGGGCTCGAATCCGCCGTCTACACCGCGCTGCTCATCGGGCTCGGCGTGTACGGAGCGTTCCTGCTCGGCGGTACGTCGATCATCCTGGCCCTCTTCGCGGTCGCGCTGGCCGGGACCGGGCTGCTCACCACCGTCGGCGTCATCGTCGCCATGGACACCTTCGGGCCGGTCTCCGACAACGCGCAGGGCATCGCCGAGATGTCCGGCGACGTGACCGGCGCTGGTGCCCAGGTCCTCACCGACCTGGACGCGGTGGGCAACACGACGAAGGCCATCACCAAGGGCATCGCCATCGCCACGGCCGTCCTCGCGGCGGCCGCGCTCTTCGGCTCGTACCGGGACGCCATCCTGGGCGCTGCGCGGAAGGCGGGCATCGTGACCGGCGGCGAGGGCACCCCGGTCAACCTCTCCATGGACATCTCGCAGCCGAACAACCTGGTCGGGCTGATGCTCGGCGCCGCGGTCGTCTTCCTGTTCTCGGGTCTTGCGATCAACGCGGTGTCCAGGTCGGCGGGGGCCGTGGTCTTCGAGGTGCGGCGGCAGTTCCGCGAGCACCCCGGGATCATGGACTACACGGAGAAGCCGGAGTACGGGCGGGTCGTCGACATCTGCACGAAGGACGCGCTGCGGGAGCTGGCGACGCCGGGACTCCTCGCCGTCATGGCACCGATCGCGGTGGGCTTCACCTTCGGCGTCGGCGCGCTCGGCTCGTACCTCGCGGGTGCGATCGGGGCCGGCACGCTGATGGCGGTCTTCCTCGCGAACTCCGGCGGGGCCTGGGACAACGCCAAGAAGCTCGTCGAGGACGGGCACCACGGCGGCAAGGGCAGCGAGGCGCACTCCGCGACCGTGATCGGCGACACCGTCGGCGACCCCTTCAAGGACACCGCGGGGCCCGCGATCAACCCGCTGCTGAAGGTGATGAACCTGGTGGCGCTGCTGATCGCACCCGCTGTGGTGCAGTTCAGCTTCGGCGTCGACGCGAATCCATGGGTACGGGCCGTGGTCGCGGTCATCGCCTTCGGCGTGATCGTCGGCGCGGTGTACGTGTCCAAGCGGCGCGGCATCGTCATGGGTGACGAAGCGGGTGGTGACGGTGGACACAGCGACGGTGGACACAGTGCCGGCGGAGACGGTGCCGGCGGGCACGGTGACGAAGGCAGCTCCGGGGGTGTCCCCGAGCAGGCCGGGCCGCCCATGACGACGAAGGCGGTGCCGTAGCAGATCGGGTAACGGCAGCTCAGAAGGCGGGCGGGCGACACGCGTTGGCGTGCCGCCCGCCCCTTCGTACGCGGGCGCGGGAGAGGGGCGTGAGCCGTCTCTCTCTTGGTGCAAATGGCTTCAATGCCGGGTGAATGGGATGCCCGGCACGCGGTGGTAGCCCACTTGGCGTGTATGTTCCGGGGCCGACGACCTTGGAAGGGACCAATCCGGTGAACAAGAAGCTTGCAGCCGCACTGTCCGGCGGTGCGGTACTCGTGATGATGGCGACGCTGTCCGGCTGCGGAGACGACGCCGAGGACAAGAAGGCGGAGTGGTCCAAGGCCTTCTGCCCGAAGGAGAAGACCGCGCTCGACAAGCGGAGCAAGGCCGAGCAGCTGATCGTCGCGACGGCGGCCGACGGCAAGCCCGAGGACATCAAGAAGGCCGATGTGGCCGCCTTCCAGCAGGTCGCGGAGTCGAACCGCGCGCTGGCCGAGGCGCTGCGCACCTCGGGCGTGCCGCCGATCGACAAGGGAGAGCAGCTCCAGAAGGACGGCATCAAGCAGCTTGAGGCGCAGGCCGCCGCGTACACCGCGCTGAAGAAGAAGGCCGAGGCCCTCGACCCGAAGAACGGTGACTCGTTCGCGAAGGGCCTGAAGGAGATCGGCGCCGACATGGAGAAGGCGGACAAGCTGCTCAGCAAGGCGCAGCCGACCTGCCAGAAGCCGAAGGACGGGGCCGGGAGCCCGGCCGCGGGCCAGTAGCGGCCGGCTTGGGGCGCGGCGCGCAGCGGGCCGGCGGATCCCGCGCCCGGAGCGCCGCGGCATGGGCTGACGATCCGCGACCGCAACGTGTGGAGCGGGCCGGCGGATCCCGCGCCCGGAGCGCGGTGCCGTGTCCCGGGGCGGGGTGCTTTCGTGGGTACGCCGATTGTCAGTGGCAGCGGTGACAATGGCGGGGTGAGTCAGACCAGCCTTTCCGCGCCCCTGCCCGAGTCCCTGCCCGCTCCCGAGAGCGCGCCCCGATTGCGGGACGCCCTGCTCGCCGCGGCCTTCACCGCCGACGGGCTGCTCGACCTGCTCGGTGCGCCCGCGTACAGCGCGCTGGCCCGCGGTGAGACCGTGCCCGCGCTGCGGGCGACCCGCGGCGAAGGCCCGCTGGAGACGCTGGTGCGGCTCTTCCTGCTCCAGGAGTCCGTGCCGGCCGCGCGGGCCGCCGCCGTGCTGCCGGTGGAGCTGTGTCTGGCCGACGGCTGGCTGGAGGCCGATGGCGATGACGTACGGGCGCGGGTCGACGTGCGGCCGTACGGCGGGGACGAGGGCCAGGACTGGTTCATCGTGTCCGACCTGGGACGCGCGGTCGGCGGCGCGGGCGGTGCGGGCACCCGCGAGGAGGGCGTCGTGCTCGGGGTCGGCGGCGCGTCCACCACGCTCGCCGGAATCACCGTACGGACGCCGGTCGGCTCCGCCCTCGACCTCGGTACGGGGTCCGGAATCCAGGCGCTGCACGCCGCGCAGCACGCGGTGCGGGTCACCGCCACCGATCTGAACCCGCGCGCGCTCGCCTTCACCCGGCTCACCCTCGCGCTGTCGGGGGCGGCGGCCGCCGAGCTGCTCGAAGGCTCGCTGTTCGAGCCGGTCGGGGACGCCTCGTACGACCTGATCGTCTCCAACCCGCCGTTCGTCATCTCGCCCGGCGCCCGGCTGACCTACCGGGACGGCGGGATGGGCGGGGACGATCTGTGCCGCACGATCGTTCAGGGAGCAGGGGAGCTGCTGAACGAGGGGGGATACGCCCAGTTCCTCGCCAACTGGCAGCATGTGGAGGGCGAGGACTGGCAGGACAGGCTCCGCTCCTGGGTGCCGCGCGGCTGCGACGCGTGGATCGTGCAGCGTGAGGTGCAGGACATCACGCAGTACGCCGAGCTGTGGCTGCGCGACGGCGGCGACCACCGCACGGACCCCGCCGACTACGCCGCGCGGTACGAGGCGTGGCTGGACGAGTTCGAGGCCCGCAAGACCACCGGGGTCGGCTTCGGCTGGATCACCCTGCGCAAGTCCGCGGCCGCCGAGGAGGCGCCGTCGATCACCGTCGAGGAGTGGCCGCACCCCGTCGAGCAGCCGCTCGGCCCGGTGATCCGGGCGCACTTCGAGCGTCAGGACTATCTGCGCGGCCACGACGACGCGGCGCTGCTCGCGGACCGTTTCAAGCTGGCCGACGAGGTCGTCCAGGAGCAGATCGGACTGCCGGGGGCCGAGGACCCGGAGTACGTGGTGCTGCGCCAGAACCGGGGGATGCGCCGGGCGACGAAGGTCGACACGGTCGGCGCGGGCTTCGCGGGCGTGTCCGACGGGGCGCTGACCGCCGGGCAGATCCTGGACGCGATCGCCCAACTCATCGAGGAGGACCCGGTGTTGCTCTGGGACCGGACGCCGGAGGCCATCCGGTCGCTGGTGGAGCAGGGGTTCCTGGAGCCGCTGGAGAACGGGAGGGGCTGAAGCGACGGCATTTGCCCGGTAAGAGTCTCTGTACCGCCCCGGGGGCGCGGCTACCGTCGAGGGAGTACGTGACGACGCGCGTCGTCACGTACGGGAGAGCAGTGGTCTCGGGTACGCGGTCTCGGGGGAGGCGCCATGGCGGGAGGCACGCCGGAGCGGGGCGGACGGCAGGGCGGGCCGAGGGGCGGACGACGGATCGTCGCGGGCCGGTACCGGCTGGTGCGCAAGCTGGGCGTGGGCGGCATGGGGCGCGTGTGGCTGGCGTACGACCAGGAGCTGGCCATTGAGGTCTCCATCAAGGAGATCGTCATGCCCGAGGGTGTGGACGACGCCCCGGTCGACGACGGCGAGCGTGCCGAGCGGATCGCCCGGGCGCGCAGCGAGGCCCGCAACGCGGCCCGGCTGCGCGGCCATCCGCATGTGGTGACCGTGCACGACGTGGTCGTGGACGACGGACTGCCGTGGATTGTCATGGAGTTCGTGCCGGACGCCGTCGATCTCCAGGCGGTGGTACGGAGTTCGGGCCCGCTCTCGCCAGAGGAGACCGCGCGGATCGGGCTCGCGGTGCTCGACGCGCTCGCCTTCGGGCACCGGATCGGCATCCTGCACCGGGACGTGAAACCGGCCAACATCCTTCTCGCGCCGGACGGTTCGGACCCGTACGGGCGTGTGCTGCTGGCCGATTACGGGATCGCGCTCCAGCCGGGGTCGAACGAGCCCCGGCTGACCGCCACCGCCGGAATCCTCGGTACACCCGGGTACTTGGCCCCGGAGCGGGCGCGCGGCGACCCGCCGACCCCGGCCGCCGACTTCTTCTCGCTCGGCGCGACGCTCTACTCGGCGGTCGAGGGCCGGGGCGCCTTCGACCGGTCCGACGACTACGCGATGCTCACCGCCCTGCTGACGGAACCTCCGGCTCCGCCCGTACGGGCCGGGGAGCTGCTGGGTCCTGTGCTGCTGGGACTCCTGACGAAGAACCCGGCCCGGCGGTCCGCGCCCGAGACGGTGGCGCGGGGGCTGGAGCGGGCGCGGCAGGGGCCGGTGGCGGGATTCGGCCCTGTGCTGCCGTACGGAGGCGGAGGCGTGGGCGGAGGGATTGGCGGAGCTATTGGTTCCGGTGGGCCGCCGGGTGGGACGGTGCCGCTGGTCAGGGGGGAGTTGACGCCGGGTGGGGGCCGGGGCGGGACACCGCCGAGAGGTCCTTACGACCTGTCGAGCCCGCATCCCTACGAGCCGAATCCGTACGCGGCGATGGGGGTGGAGAGGGGGAGCGGAGGGCCCGGCCGGGGAACGCCGTCGACGCCCGGCGCTCCGGGCGACGGGGCGTCAGGGGCGCCAAGGGCGTCAGGGGAGCCACGAGCACCAGAGGCGGCCGGGGCATTAGGGACGCCCGGGACCCCAGGGACCCCGGGGACCCCGGGGACCGCCAGAACCTCAGGGGCCCCAGGGACCCCGGGGATACCGGTCCCGCCCGGTCCCTCGGACGCCGGGCGGCGAAAGCATCGGCGGGTCGTCGTGCTGGGGGCCGTCGTCGCGGCCCTGCTCGCGATCGGCGGCGGGACGTGGGCGGTGCTCGCCCTCCGCGGGGACGAGAAGGGTGGGGCAGGCGCGGGCGGAGCCAAGTCGTCGGATTCGGCCGCGGCCTCTGTCTCTCCCTCAGCGAGCGATTCCGGCGGAGGCTCGGGCGAGCTCTATCCGTACGGAGAGTCCATCGGGCTGAGCAAGCCCCTCGGGGTCGGTGACTGCGTCAATGCCGTGTGGTCCAGCAAGCCGTTCACGGGGCAGCCCAACATCGGGACCGTGGACTGCGCGACGAGCCTGCCGGACGGGCAGGCGATGACGGTGGAGAAGTTCGACACCGCGCAGGACGCCAAGCGGGAAGGGGCCGCGCGGTGCCGGAGCCAGACCCGCTCGGTGGTGGCGGCGCTGCCCGACGCGGCGACGTATCCGCTGATTCCGACGGCGCAGGGGTTCGACACGGCGGGCGGGCAGGTCGTCTGTCTGGTGCTCGGGCGGCACACCGGGATCGGCAGTGAGGTGGGGAGATTCCGTGACACGGGTCTCGATCTGCCGGTGTCCGGGATGGCGGTCGGCGACTGCTGGACGTACAAGAAGCTCAAGGACAACTGGGCCGCACTGCTGACCGACTGTGCGAATCCGCACACGGACCAGGTGGTCGGCTCGCTGGGTGCGCCGGCCGGAATGGCGTACCAGCGGGTCGTCGACAACGCGCACAAGCTGTGCAGCAACAAGTTCGAGTCGCTCTGGGCGCCGGGCGACAAGCTGTCCGTGAACGGCAGCATCGCAGCCGACGAAGAGTGGAAGGTCGGCTTCACCAAGCTCGTCTGCACGGTGGGCCGGGCGGACCGGAAGGTGGAGTCCGGGACGGTCTCGCCGACGGGCGGGTGACGGGCGGGTGAGGGGCAGGTGACGGGCGGATGCCGGTCCCAGGGCCGGGCGCTGGAGCGGTCGGGCCGGTGGGCCGGGCGGGGTCCGGGCCACCGGGACCGCACGGGCGGGCCCCGGTCCGGCCCTTCGCCCGGACCCCGCCGGTCGGCGGACCCGTAAGGGGTGGTGTGTCGGTCCGGGCGGCAGGAATGGCGATTGTCGGGTTACCGTCTCCGAGTGGCCGTTGCGGGCTTTCGGGCTTTTGCCGTTTGACACGAGGGCGGGTTGTACCGTCACACTCCGCAGCGTTATGCGTCCGGCACAGCCGTGCCGGACGGGCATCGACCACCACTTGTGACCACCGAGTGTCGACCGGAGAGAAGAGCCAAGTTGTCCCCGACCAGCGAGACCGCACATGGCGGCCGCCGACTCGTCATCGTCGAGTCGCCTGCCAAGGCGAAGACGATCAAGGGCTACCTCGGCCCCGGATACGTAGTCGAGGCGAGCGTCGGGCACATCCGCGACCTCCCGAACGGCGCCGCCGAGGTGCCGGACAAGTACACCGGCGAGGTCCGTCGTCTCGGGGTCGACGTCGAGAACGACTTCCAGCCCATCTACGTCGTGAACTCCGACAAGAAGGCGCAGGTCAAGAAGCTCAAGGAGCTGCTGGCCGAGTCGGACGAACTCTTCCTGGCCACCGATGAGGACCGCGAGGGCGAAGCCATCGCGTGGCACCTCCAGGAGGTCCTGAAGCCCAAGGTCCCGGTCCACCGGATGGTCTTCCACGAGATCACCAAGGACGCGATCCGCGAGGCGGTCTCGAACCCCCGCGAGCTGAACAAGCCGATGGTCGACGCGCAGGAGACCCGGCGCATCCTCGACCGGCTGTACGGCTACGAGGTGTCGCCGGTCCTGTGGAAGAAGGTCATGCCGAAGCTGTCGGCGGGCCGTGTGCAGTCCGTCGCCACCCGACTTGTGGTCGCCCGGGAACGCGAGCGCATCGCTTTTCGTTCTGCTGAGTACTGGGACCTCACCGGTACGTTCTCCACCGGACGCACCGGGGACGCCTCCGACCCGTCCTCTCTGGTCGCCCGCCTGACGACGGTCGACGGCAGGCGCATCGCCCAGGGCCGTGACTTCAGCTCGGTCGGACAATTGAAGAGCGACGTCCTGCACCTCGATGAGGCGAATGCACGGGCCCTGGCCGCCTCCCTCGCCGACTCCTCCTTCGCGGTGCGCTCGGTCGAGTCCAAGCCGTACCGCCGTTCGCCGTACGCCCCCTTCCGTACGACGACCCTCCAGCAGGAGGCGTCCCGCAAGCTGGGATTCGGCGCGAAGTCGACCATGCAGGTGGCCCAGAAGCTGTACGAGAACGGCTTCATCACCTACATGCGTACGGACTCCACGACGCTGTCCGGCACCGCGATCACCGCCGCCCGCGCCCAGGTGACGCAGCTGTACGGCGCCGACTACCTGCCGGACAAGCCGCGCACGTACGCCGGAAAGGTCAAGAACGCGCAGGAGGCGCACGAGGCGATCCGCCCGTCGGGCGACCGTTTCCGCACCCCTGCCGAGACCGGTCTGACCGGCGACCAGTTCCGGCTCTACGAGCTGATCTGGAAGCGGACCGTCGCCTCCCAGATGAAGGACGCGGTCGGCAACTCGGTGACCGTGAAGATCGCGGGCCAGGCCTCGGACGGCCGCACCGCCGAGTTCTCGGCGTCCGGCAAGACGATCACCTTCCACGGCTTCATGAAGGCGTACGTCGAAGGCGCCGATGATCCGAACGCGGAGCTGGACGACCGCGAGCGGCGCCTCCCGCAGGTCGCCGAGGGCGATGCGCTCGGCGCCGAGGAGATCACGGTCGACGGCCACGCGACGAAGCCGCCGGCCCGTTACACCGAGGCCTCGCTGGTCAAGGAGCTGGAAGAGCGCGAGATCGGGCGTCCGTCCACCTACGCCTCGATCATCGGCACGATCCTGGACCGCGGTTACGTCTTCAAGAAGGGCACGGCACTGGTCCCGTCCTTCCTCTCGTTCGCCGTGGTCAACCTGCTGGAGACGCACTTCGGCCGGCTCGTCGACTACGACTTCACCGCGCGGATGGAGGACGACCTCGACCGCATCGCGCGGGGCGAGGCGAAGTCCGTGCCGTGGCTGAGGCGCTTCTACTTCGGCGAGGGCGAGGCGACGGGCGTCGCGTCCGACGCGGGCAACGGCGACGGGGACCACCTGGGTGGTCTCAAGGAGCTGGTGACGGACCTCGGCGCGATCGACGCGCGGGAGATCTCGTCCTTCCCGGTGGGCGACGGGATCGTGCTGCGGGTCGGCCGTTACGGGCCGTACGTCGAGCGGGGCGAGAAGGACGCGGAGAACCACCAGCGTGCGGACGTCCCGGACGACATGGCGCCGGACGAGCTGACCGTGGAGTACGCGGAGGAGCTGCTGGCCAAGCCGAGCGGCGACTTCGAGCTGGGTGCGGACCCGGAGACGGGCCGGCAGATCGTCGCGAAGGACGGCCGTTACGGGCCGTACGTCACGGAGATCCTGCCCGAGGGCACCCCGAAGACGGGCAAGAACGCGATCAAGCCGCGGACTGCTTCGCTGTTCAAGTCGATGTCGCTGGACACGGTGACGCTGGCGGACGCGCTGAAGCTGATGTCGCTGCCGCGGGTCGTGGGTGTGGACGCGGAAGGCGTCGAGATCACCGCGCAGAACGGGCGGTACGGGCCGTACCTCAAGAAGGGGACGGACTCGCGGTCGCTGGAGACCGAGGACCAGCTCTTCGCCATCACGGTGGAGGAGGCGCTGGCCATTTACGCCCAGCCGAAGCAGCGTGGGCGGGCCGCGGCCAAGCCGCCGCTGAAGGAGCTGGGCACGGACCCGGTGAGCGAGCGTCCGGTCGTCGTCAAGGACGGTCGTTTCGGTCCGTACGTGACGGACGGCGAGACGAACGCGACGCTGCGGTCCGGCGACAGCGTGGAGGAGATCACGCCCGAGCGCGGGTACGAGCTGCTGGCGGAGAAGCGGGCCAAGGGGCCGGCGAAGAAGACGGCCAAGAAGGTGGCCAAGAAGGCTCCTGCGAAGAAGGCTGCCGCTAAGAAGACGGCGGCCAAGAAGACGGCGTCTTCGGCGACGGCGGCGAAGAAGACTGCTGCCGCGAAGAAGGCTCCGGCCAAGAAGGCGGCGGCTCCGTCCGAGTAGGGCGCGTCGGCGGTCGTGAGGGGGCGTGCTCCGCGTGGGGGCCGCCCCCTTGCCCACCCGTTCCGCCCCCGGGGGCGGCCCCGCTGCCCAAGGAGGCTAGGGGGCTGAGGGGCAGGCTTTTAGGGGCGCGGGGAACTGCGCGATCAGCCACGACCCACCCGCACGTGCCCGCCGCCCAGCCACGACGCACCCGCACGACGCACGCCGGCCCGCGCGTGTGGGCCCGTCCAGACGTCAGTTCGAGTACCCGCGCATGCTGTCCCGGGACTGCGGATAGGCTGGCGGGATGACGCGAGCCGAGCAGCCAACGGTCGTGAGCCCCACCTCCGACGCACTAGCCGCAGACTCACGCGAGCGAGCCGTACGGGCTCTTCTGCGCCATCAGCCGTTGAAACGGCTGTGGAGCGCACAGCTCGTCGGCGGTGTCGGGGATGCTCTCGCCCTCCTTGTCCTCCTCCTGCTGACGCTGGAGGCATCAGGCCTCCGGGATGTCTTCGGAGGTGACTATCGGGCCGACGCCTTCGCCGTGGCCGCCGTGTTCGGTGCGCGCATTCTCGCCACGCTCCTGTTCGGGGCCGTACTGCTCGGTCCCGTCTCCGCGCTCGTCGCGCCCGGCGGGCCGCTGGACCGGCGCTGGGCGATGCTCGCCGCCGACGGTCTGCGGCTCGCGCTGCTGGTCGTCGCCCCCCTGTGGGTGGTCTGGGTGCCGTCGAACGCGACGGCGATGCTGCTGGTGACCGTGTTCGTGACAGGCGTCGCCGAGCGGCTCTGGACCGTGGCCAGGGAGAGCGCCGCACCCGCGCTGCTGCCCACGCCGCCCATGGAGGGCGCTGCGGTACGGCCGCTTCCGGATCACCTCGACGCGCTGCGGAGGCTGTCCCTCCGTACGAGCTTCGCGGCGATCCCGCTGGCCGCTGCCGCGCTTCTCGTCGCGGTACTGCTCGCGCGGCTGCTCGGCACCGGCATCGACTGGTTCGCGCACCACCAGGCGGCGCTCGGTTCGTACTTCGCCGCAGGGCTCTTCGCCGCTTCCGTATCCACGCTCGTACTGCTGGAACTGCCCGATGTGCAGACGCCGCGGGCGCGTTCCCCACTGGAGGGGCTGCGCCGTCCGAGCACCGGGAACGGGCCCGACAAGGGGCGTACCGGAGCCATCGCACTTCTCGTTCTGGCGTGCGCCGCCGTCACCATGTCGGTCGCTGCCGCCGGAGCCGTCTTCGTACTGCACGCGCGTGATCTCGGACGCGGGCCCGCCGTGTTCGCACTGCTCGTCCTCGCCCTCGCGGCGGGAGTGGGCATCGGCATCCGCAGTGCCGCCAAGATCCTTCCGACGCTGTCGCGCCGCCGTCTCCTTGCTCTCGCGATCGCCGTCACCGGGGTCGCGCTGCTGGCCATGGGGCTGGTCCCGGACACCACCACCGTGCTGCTGCTCGCGCTCCTCGCGGGCGTCGCGGCGGGCGTCGCCGCGAACACCGGGCACACCCTGCTCGACCTGGAGACCGAGGACTACCGCCAGGCCCGTACGACGGAGCACCTGCAGGCGGTCGTACGTGTCTGTGGTGCGATCGGCGTGCTCGCGGGACCGCTGCTGGCCGCTGCGATCGGTCTGCACCGGCTGGAGAGCGGAAGCTTCGTCTTGGTCCAGGGCGGCGGGGCCGCGTACACATTGATGCTGGTGGGAGCGTTGCTGCTGCCCGTGGCCGCGCTCGTGCTCGCCAAGGCGGACGACCGGCAGGGGGTGCCCCTGCGACGTGATCTGCGCGAGGCGATCCGCGGTGGGGAGCCTGCGCAGGCGCCGTCCGCGACCGGCTTCTTCATCGCTCTGGAGGGCGGCGACGGCGCGGGGAAGTCCACCCAGGCCAAGGCGCTCGCCGACTGGATAAGGGCCAAGGGCCACGAGGTCGTGGTGACGCGGGAGCCGGGTGCGACGCCGATCGGCAAGCGGCTGCGGTCGATCCTGCTGGACGTGTCGAGCGCGGGACTTTCGAACCGTGCGGAGGCGCTGCTGTACGCCGCGGACCGTGCGGAGCACGTGGATTCGGTCGTACGGCCCGCGCTGGAGCGCGGCGCGATCGTCATCACCGACCGGTACATCGACTCGTCGGTGGCGTACCAGGGGGCGGGCAGGGACCTGGCTCCGACCGAGATCGCGCGCATGTCGCGGTGGGCGACCCACGGTCTCGTACCGCATCTGACGGTTCTGCTGGACGTGTCGCCCGAGACGGCGCGCGAGCGCTTCACGGAGGCGCCGGACCGGCTGGAGTCGGAGCCGCCGGAGTTCCACGCGCGCGTGCGGGCCGGGTTCCTGACGCTGGCGGCGTCGGACGCGAGCCGCTATCTGGTGGTGGACGCGGGCCAGGAGCCCGAGGCGGTGACCACGGTCGTACGGCACCGGCTCGACCGGATGCTGCCCCTGTCCGAGCAGGAGATCGCCGCCCAGGAAGCCGCCCGCAAGGCCGCCGAGGAAGAGGCGCGACGCCTCGCCGAGGAGGAGGCCGCGCGCAAGGCCGAGGAGGAGCGGGTTGAGCGCGAGCGGCAGGAACACCTCGCCCGGCTGCGTGCCGAGGAGGAGGAGCGCAAGCGCCGCGAGATCGAGGAAGCGCGGCTGCGCGAGGCGGAGCGGCAGGCCGAGGAGGCCCGTCAGCGTGCCGAGGAGGCGCGCCGGCAGGCCGAGGAGGAGCGGGTACGCCGCGAGGCCGAGGCCAAGGCGCGGGCGGCGGAGCAGGAACGGCTCCGCAAGCAGGCCGAGGAGGAAGCCCGGCTGCACGCGGAGGCGGAGGAACGCCGCCGCGAGAAGCAGCGCAAGGCGGAAGAGGCGCTGCTGCGGGCGGAGGAGGCGCGGGCAGCCGCGTCGGCGGCAGCGGCGGCCTCTGCGGCGGCGGCAGCTGTCCGGGTGCCGGAGCCCGACAACGAGACGACGCTGCAGACTCCGGTCGCACGGCTGGATCTGACGAAGGCGGACGAGGCGCCGAAGCCGCCGGCGGACGGGGCGCCGAAGCCGCCGGCGGACGGGGCGCCGAAGCCGCCGGCGGACGGGGCGCCGAAGCCGCCGGTGGGCGGGGCGGCGGACGAGACGACGGTGCTGCCGGCGGTACGGGACTCGGACGAGACGGCGGTGCTGCCGGCGGTACGGGATGCGGGGGAGGGCTCGGGCGCAGGCTCTCGCTCCGGCGCAGGCTCTCGCTCGGGTGCGGGCTCGGGTGCGGGCTCGGGTGCGGCCGACCGGGTTCCGCCGGGGTACTTCCGCGACGAGGCGGGGGAGGGCCGGACGCAGGAGCTTCCCCAGTTCGACCCGGCCAACCCGCAGGGTGGCGGACCGGAGCGTTCGGAGCGCTCCGACCGGGACCGGCCGCGTCGTCGGTCGGACTGGGCGGAGGAGACGCCGCTGGACGACCTGCCGTCGCTGGCGGACGAGCTGCTGGGCGGCCAGGACGAGGCGGACGAGGGCAAGCGCCGTCCCTGACGGGGCGGGCTGAAACGGGGGCGGGCCGGAATGGGGGGGCAAGCTCCCGGACCCCCTGCACGGTCTCCGTCCGTGCGGACGCCGGACGGGCTGAAGAGCCACCGGTCACCGTTGTCAGTGGCGTCGCCCACAATGGAGACCGGGCCCCGCACCGGGGCGGTGAGGTCGTGAGGTGGGAGCGGTATGACCGTATGGGACGACCTGGTCGGGCAGGAGCGCGTCCAGGAGCAGCTGGCCGGTGCGGCCAGGGACGCCGATGCGCAGGTCACCACCCAGTCGGCGGGCGGGACCGCCGCCGACGCGTCGAAGATGACGCACGCCTGGCTGTTCACAGGACCGCCCGGCTCCGGCCGTTCCACCGCCGCCCGCGCCTTCGCGGCCGCCCTCCAGTGCACCAGCCCCGACCGGGCGATGGGCGGCATTCCCGGCTGCGGGTTCTGCGACGGCTGCCACACCACCCTCATCGGGACGCACGCCGACGTGGAGATCGTCCGCACCGATCTCCTCTCCATCGGTGTGAAGGAGACCCGCGACCTGGTCCGCCGCGCCCAGCTCTCTCCGGCGGTCGGCCGCTGGCAGGTCATCGTCCTGGAGGACGCCGACCGCCTCACCGAGGGCGCGGGCAACGTACTCCTGAAGGCCGTCGAGGAGCCCGCTCCCCGTACGGTCTGGCTGCTCTGCGCGCCCTCCCTCGAAGACGTACTGCCGACGATCCGCTCCCGCTGCCGGCACCTCACGCTCAGCACGCCGTCCGTGACGGCCGTCGCCGACGTTCTCGTACGGCGGGACGGAATCGACCCCGAAGCGGCGATGACCGCCGCCCGAGCGACCCAGGGCCACATCGGCCGCGCCCGCCGCCTGGCCACGGACGAGCGCGCCCGCGACCGCCGGGCCACGGTGCTGCGCTTCCCCCTCCGAGTGGACGACATCGGCGGCTGCCTGAAGGCCGCCCAGGAACTGGTCGACGCGGCGGGCGAGGACGCCAAGCAGGTCGCCGAGGACGTGGACGAGAAGGAGACCGAGGACCTGAAGCAGGCCCTCGGAGCCTCGTCCGGCGGCCGGATGCCGCGCGGTACGGCGGGTGCGATGAAGGAGCTCGCCGACCGCCAGAAGCGCCGCTCCACCCGTACGCAGCGCGACAGCCTCGACCTCGCCCTCACGGACCTGACCGGCTTCTACCGCGACGTTCTCGCCCTTCAGCTCCGCTCGTCGGTGGCCCTCGCCAACGAGGACGTACGGGACTCGCTGGACCGCATCGCCCGCGACTCCACTCCCGAGCGGACCCTCCGCCGCATCGAGGCGATCATCGCCTGCCGCCAGGCCCTGGATCGGAACGTGGCGCCGCTGCTGGCGGTCGAGGCGATGGCGGTGTCCCTGAGGGCGGGCTGAGGAGGGGAGGGGGGAGAAGGGGCCTGGACACGGAGCGGTCCAGTACGGCCGTGCAGTCCTGCCGGGCCGCAGGGCTCAGCAGGGGGCCGAACCTGGTGAACAGCTTCAGGAGGTCTGCTCCGCAGCGCTCGCGGAAGGCGTCGTCGATGCGCGCGATGTCGAGTTCGTTGGCCGCGGTGAGTTCCGCGAAGTCCTGCTTCTCCTGGCGGGCGGGGACGCGGCCGATGCCGGTGAACCTGTCAGTGAAGCGCATGGCGGGGTCGGTGAGCACGGGGTACGTGGCCCGCCGGTCGCAGCTCGCGTAGAAGTGGACGACGGCCTCGGCCTCGGGGCCGATCGCGGCCCGCAGCGGTTCGCGCCGGTCGGGTGGCAGCAGGACGGGGGCGAAGCCGTCGGTGCCGTAGAACGCATGGCACAGGCCCGCGAGTTGCAGTGCAGGGCGGGCGCCCCAGCGGGCCAGTTGTTGCTGTACGCGCTCCAGGTGGGCCAGGAGGGTGCCGCCGGGGTGGTCGAGGGTGTCGGCACCGTGCTCGCGCAGGAGCCGCAAGGCGGCGCGGACGGCCTGATCGGGGTGGCCGGCGTGGTGGGTGTGACTGGCGTGTCCGGTGCGTTCGGTGTCGGGGTTCATCGGTGACTTCCTTTCCGACGGCCGGAGTTCACACGGGTACGGGCACGGATACGGGCGCGGATACGGGCGCGGATACGGGCACGGGCACGGATGCGGATGCGGTGCCGCACGGCAAGTGGGCCGGCCGGGGGTCGGCACCCGGCCGGCCCCCGCCCACCGTCCGGAGCAGTGCGAGGGAGTCAGCCGGGTTGCCGCCTTGGGCCCGGAAAGGATCGTCCCGCCCGCCCCACACTCAAGTCAATCCTCGGGTTTCCTTCCCCACCCCCAAGCTGTAGCTTCACCGCCCATGACCCTCGACGACCTCCGCGTCTTCGTCGCCGTGTGCCGCAGCGGCAGCCTCAGCGCCGTTGCCCGCGAGCTGTGCTGCACGCAGTCCGCGGTGAGCCAGCACATCAAGCGCCTGGAACGGGAGACCGGCATCGCGCTGCTGGAGCGCCATCCGCGCGGAGTGGTGCCGACCCCCGCCGGGCAGCTCCTGCACAGCGCGGCGGCCGGCGGGCTCGGCGACATCGACCACGCCCTGCGCCGCCTGCGGGACCTGGTGCGAGGTGAGGGCGGCTCGGTGCGGATCACCACCGGTGCGACCACGGTCCGCCACTTCATGTCCGCTGCCGTGGTCGCCTTCCGCCGTCAATTCCCGCACGTCAGCCTGGAGTTCCAGACCACGCACTCCAGCCGCGGCTGCTTCGACGCGCTCCTCGCGGGCGGCCTCGATCTGGCCTGGATCACCCTGGGCGAGCCGGTCCGCGGCATCGAGCAGCGCCCCGTCGTCGAGCTTCCCTGGGTGCTCGCCGTGGCCGCCGACGACCCGCTCGCCGCCAAGTCCCGTATCGACATGGCCGACTTGGCGCACATCAGGCTGATCGGCCTGCCCGAGAACGCCACTTCCCGCTCCCGCCTGGACACCTGGTTCGCGGCGTCCGGCATCGAGCCGACCTCCGACACCAGCGTCGCCGACTGGGACACCGCGATCCTGCTGGCCGAACTCGGCCTGGGCCACGCGATCGTCCCCGACCTGCCCGGCTGGCACGGCCCCGCCCACCCCCACCTGCGGCTGATCCCCGTCCCCGAACTGCCCACCCTCTGGACGGGCTGGGCCGTGCGCCGCTGGGAAGCCCTGTCCCCACTCGCCCGCGCCTTCGCCGACACGGTGGAGGCAAGCTGCGACGAGGTCTTCCCGTCCGGCCACGGAGCCCACGGTTGACCGCCTCACTCGTACGGGCAACCGCACCCGGCCGAGGTACACCCCGAGTAACAATCCCACTACGCTCCGGACATGGATACCAGGCGCCTGCTCCTCACCTCCGCCACCCTGTTCGCCACGACCGGCCTTCTGCTCGGCTCCTTCGGCTGCTCGTCCGGTACGACGTCGTCCCCGTCGCCGAGCCGCACCGTGTCCACCTCTGCGCAGGGGAAGGTCCAGGGCGAGGACCGGGCGGCCCTTGCCCCGTACTACACGCAGAAGTTGAGCTGGCGGGCGTGCGGCGTCCCCGGCTTCGAGTGCTCGACCATGAAGGTGCCGCTCGACTACGCCAAGCCAGGCGACGGGAACGTCGGCAGCGGCGACATCAAGCTCGCCGTCTCCCGCAAGAAGGCCACGGGCCCCGGCAAGCGCATCGGATCGCTGCTGGTCAACCCGGGCGGACCGGGTGGTTCCGCGATTGGCTACCTCCAGGCGTACGCCGCCCTCGGCTACCCCGCGCCGGTGCGCGCCCGCTACGACATGGTCGCCGTCGACCCCCGCGGCGTCGCCCGCAGCGAGCCCGTCGAGTGCCTGACGGGGCCGGAGATGGACGCGCACACGCAGGTCGACCAGACCCCGGACGACGCGGCCGAGATCGCCAGGCTCTCGACCGCGTACGACACCTTCGCCGCAGGCTGCGAACAGCGCTCCAAGCGCGTCCTGCCGCACGTCTCCACCGTCGAGGCGGCCCGCGACATGGACGTCCTGCGCGAGATCCTCGGCGACGAGAAGCTCCAGTACGTGGGTGCCTCGTACGGCACCTTCCTGGGAGCCACGTACGCCGAACTCTTCCCCGACCGCACCGGCCGCCTGGTCCTCGACGGCGCCATGGACCCGTCCCTGGCCTCCCGCGACATGAACCGCGACCAGACCGCGGGCTTCGAGACCGCCTTCCAGTCCTTCGCCGCCGACTGCGTCAAGCGGCAGACCTGCCCCCTCGGCACCGGCACTCCGGCGCAGGCCGCCACCCGCCTCAAGGAGCTCTTCGCCGCGCTCGACGCCAAGCCCGTCCCCACCAGGGACAAGAGCCGCCCGCTCGGCGAGGCCCTCGCCACCACGGGCGTGATCGCCGCGATGTACGACGAAGGGGCCTGGCCGCAGCTCAGCGCCGCGCTCACGGCCGCCCAGGGGGGCAACGGCAACGGCCTCCTGGCCCTCGCCGACAGCTACTACGAGCGCGACTCGCACGGCAAGTACGCCAACCTCATGTACGCCAACACCGCCGTCAACTGCCTCGACCTCCCCCCTGCCTTCACCTCCCCCGCCGACGTCAAGTCCGCCCTCCCCTCCTTCGAGAAGGCCTCCCCGGTCTTCGGCGAAGGACTCGCCTGGGCCTCCCTGAACTGCGCCTCCTGGCCGGTCGAGGCCACCGGCAAGCCCCACCGCATCGAGGCGAAGGGAGCCGCCCCGATCGTTGTGGTCGGCACCACGCGCGACCCCGCCACCCCGTACAAGTGGGCCAAGGCCCTCGCCGGCCAGCTCGCCACCGGCACCCTCCTCTCGTACGACGGCGACGGCCACACCGCGTACGGCCGCGGCAGCGACTGCATCGACACGACGATCAACACCTACCTCCTGGAAGGCACCCCTCCCAAGGAAGGCAAGCAGTGCTCCTGACCCCTTCCCCGACCCGTCCCCGACCCCCCTCCTGACCTGCACGGAGTCCACTGTTCCGGGGGTGTGCGGAGCACCCCCGGAAACTGTGTAGACTTGGCTCCGCTGCTGATCGCACCATGGTGTGAACGGTAGCGATGCCGCCTTAGCTCAGCTGGCCAGAGCAACGCACTCGTAATGCGTAGGTCTCGGGTTCGAATCCCGAAGGCGGCCCGGATCAGCCCCAGGACTCACTCGCCGTGACCTGGGGCTTTTTCATGCCCGGAGGCGGCGTCTACGTCGGGCGCGGGCCTCACGGGTGTCTGCGGTCTCAGTTTTGGTCTCATTCGTGCCTGATCACGGGGGAGCGAAGAACTCGCCCATGCGTCGCATCGCGTTCTTCGACAGGTGGGATCGGCCCTTCACGTACCGCCGGGTCTGACTGATCTGGGTGTGCCGCAGGATCTCCATGATGGTGGGCATGTCGACGCCCAACTCGTTCAGGATCGTGCTGCTACGGGCCCTCCACGCGTGACGGTCTTGAAAACCGTCATGGCAGCGATGTCACCGTGGGTTCAAATCCCACACCCACCGCAGGTGAACGGCCTCTGACCTTGTGAAACGGCCAGGTTCCGTTCTCGTGCACGCTGCCGTCAGCATCCGTGGTTCCCCGTCAGATACCGGTCGATGGGGTACGGGTGGGGCACAACGATGGTGCGAACTTCGAGACGTGCGAAGACTCTGGCGAGCATCATTCGACTATGAACTATCAGCCGATGGCAGCAGCCGTTGTGGCGGTATGCGGTGTTGTAGCTTTGATTATTCAAGGGCGTCGCGCTCGACACGTGATGGATGACGTCAAGCGCGATCTTGAGGTGTGGGTACTCCTGCCGGAGGCCAGTGAGCAGCGCCCTGCGTTGCAGAACAGCATTGAAGAGGCTGTGGCCAGCTACGTTGCGGATCAGCGTGACAAGACGCGCGACCTATCCGGAATGGTCCTGGCTGTCCTTCTAGCCGTGGCCGGATCGTTTCTCTGGTGGCTTGCCGCAAGTAATGGCGGCTACTGGTGGTGGTGTGCTGCCGGAGCGGCGCCTTTCTCCCTGCTTGGCGTCGGAGGGTTCTTCGAGTCGTCTGCTCGCACTCGCCGTGATTCAAAGGGCAACCGAATCCGCGCTGTTGAGGGCCATGGCGCTGCGCAGTAGTCCTTAACTCACCACCCTCCCCAGCTCCCATCTCGTACGCCGTTGACCACACCCCGATGGCGCGGCCTAGTCGACGGTCCGTCTCTGGTCTCAGTGTTGGTCTCAGACAGCGCTATTTCCGGGAGGGTCCGATGACGTCTGCGAGCGTTCGCCACCGCTCTGACCTGGGGTGAAGTACCCGGCCAGGATGCGAGCGGACGCCCTCGGAACAAGGTCGGACAACTCGTAATGCGTAGGTCTCAGGTTCGAATCCCGAAGGCGGCCTGGATCAGCCCCAGGACTCACTCGCCGTGACCTGGGGCTTTTCCATGTCCAGGGGCGTGACGGATACACGGCGGGGGTGCCGTGGAAGTGCCTGCGTGAGCGGGGAGGGGCCTACAGCCTACTTGTCGGGCTTCTGACGTCCACACTTCTTCTTGCCGTTGGCCGGGTCTTTCGCCTTGGCCTCGGCCTTCGCCCTCTTGGCGGCCTTTCGGTCTGTCTCTTCCGCCTTGGGCCCTGTGCTGGAGCGGGACCAGCTTGGCGGTGGCCTCGGCGGTGTTCTTCCCCGACGTGAGGGAGGGGGACCAGGCTCGTCTTCCCTTTTCTGCCTATTGTCCAGGCCCAGGGGGTGTGCCGAGGGCCTTCCGCGCCATGCTCGTGAAGCGTTCCCGGCTGAGCTCCCGTCCTTCCTTGTTTCGCTCAAGTACGCCCACCATTGCAAATGCCTCGTCCATGGTCGCGGACAGTCGTTCGACGTTCTCCGACAGCGCTCCGCGCGCTTCCCTGGAAATTTGCTGGTACTGCTCGATGCTCGCCATCACCTCTCTCAGCAGAGGATGGCCATCAAGGTCCCGTAGGCCCCGCCCTTGGTCCCGATAAGTACTGACGAGCTCCCTGAGCTGTTCCGTACGTAGCCTGTACTCCTCAGTCGCCTCAGCCATGACATCGGCACGAACTGGACGGCCGTCGACTGCCGCTATCGCATCCTGGGCTGCCTTAATGAAACGAGTGGAGACCTCGACATCCTCCTGCATGGTCACCGTCAAGTCCTCAGCCGCGTAAGTGACTTCATCAGGCCCCAAGATTGCTATGCGCCGCGCACGCTCGGCCATACGGTCCGCGGCTGTTCGTAGTTCCTCCATGCCTGTTGAATCTGGGTCGTCCGCACGCCCCGAAGCCCGGGTGAGGCGAAGACATTCGTCCCAGGCTTCCAGGAAGGTCTCGTACGTAATGAGCCGCTGTTGCCTCAGCCAGTGGCCGTGCTCCACAGCGCCCTGGTCCTGCACTTGGCGCCGTACCGTTTCGGCGTTCCTCTCGGCGCCGAATCTCGCTGCTCGCGCTCCAACGATGGCGCCCAGCCCAGTTGCAGCCAGCCCGATCACTGCGATGACGAGAGGAATCACGAGGTCCTTCACGACAGCCCATCATGTCGGTCGAGCCGCCAATGGGAAACAGTGCGTTTCGCCTACGAGACCGGTAGCCCCAGCGATCTGTTCGCCCACTCACGCGCCCTTGCCAAGTGCTCGGGCTCGATGCCGATGTACGGGTCGGGCTGTACGAGCAGTGTCGGGGAGCCGTGGGCGGTGCGGGATGCCGCCCACTCGTGGTCGAGGCGGGTGAAGTCGTCGTCGATCCACACCACAGAAGTGTCTCCGAGCCAGGCACTCACAAAGTCGCGCTTCCAGAGGTAGCCGTTGGGGTGGCTGGTGGTGATCCGGGGGCGCGGCAGTTCGACGTACGGGAAGGTTGGCAGCCCGAGGAGGGGGCCGACCATGGTGGTCGCGTCCTGCCGCCAGCTCGTGCACCAGAGCGGTGTGACCAGGCCCGCCCTCAGTACGTCGGTGAGGAGGGGCCCGTGTGCGGGGTCGAGCCAGATCGTCACCGGCGAGGCCGGATCGTGGCCGGTGGGGACGACGTTGTGGCGGGTGTGGGTCGGTGGGGTGCTCCCGTCCTTTGCCGGGAAGGGTACGAGGACTCCGTCGATGTCCAGCAGGAGGTAGGGCGTCGTACGCATCGTTCCTCCGGGGTCGGGTCGGTCAGGTCTTGTGGGCGGTGATGAGGAGGGTCGCGGGCCAGCGGTGCTGCCGGGGGTCGTGCAGCTCGCGGACTGTGGTGACGTTGAGGCCGGTTCGACCGAGGTGACGGGCCCAGCGTTCGGCGCCGTACTCCCAGCGCACGAGCGGCACTTGGGTGCGGTCGGGGAGCGTGACGTGGTCTCGGCACGGGCGGTCGTTTCCGGAAGGGCGTCGCCCTCCGCGTCTCGGGTGGGGGACGGAGAAGGCGACTACGCCTCCGGGGAGCAGGTGCTGTGCGAGTGCGGGCAGCAGGAGTTGCGGGGCGATCAGGCCGATGGCGCCGAAGACGGAGTAGATCGCGTCGTAGCGCTGGTCGGTAGCTTGCAGGTGGTGGAGGGCGTGGCTGGCGACGAAGGAGGCCCCGCCCAGGTGTCCGTAGTGGGAGCGGGCGCGGCGGACCTGGAGCCCGATCACGTCGACGCCGGTGACGTGGGCGGCGTGATGGCCGGCGAGGTGGGCGACGTTGTGTCCCGTACCGCAGCCGAGTTCGAGCAGGCGTCTGCGTCGCAGGTCGGGGCCGAGGACTTCGGCGCCGGGACCGTTTCCGGGGTACGTGCTCCACTCCATCCGGAGCGGTACGGGGAGGGCTTCGGCGGGCCCGGCCGCGACGCGTTGCAGGGCGTGTGCGAGCCAGGGGGACGCCTGGGTGATGGTCACGACTAGATCTCCAGGAGGTGGGCGACATCGGTGAGGTGGCGGCGTACGACCTTGATGTACGTGGGGTCGGTGGCCGGGTCGTTGATCCAGCGGACGGCCTGCTCCATGAACCACTCGACGGCCCACATCCGGTGCCAGCCCAGCGCCCACGCCTGGGCGCTGAGCCCGCCCCGCTGGGCCAAGGCATCCGGGGTACCGCCCGCGGTGACGTACTGCTCCAGGAAGATGCGGAGCACGACGGTGTCGGGGGCGTCGACGGTGCCGTGCCAGCTGGCGAGGTCGAGGAGGCCGGGACCCGTGAAAGCGCGGGCGAAGTCGAGCAGCCGCCAGCCGTGCGGGCCGATGTGCAGGCTGGTGGGGTGGAACTCGGAGTGCACCCAGCCGAAAGGCGCGATAGCCGCTCCGGCCGCTCGCGAGTCGGCGGCCAGTGCGATCTGGCCGAGGACGGTTTCCAGGTCGTCGGTTTCCTGCCAGCGGTCGGCCTTGCGGAGGTGGTGCAGGTGATCCAGGGCTCGACCGGGCAGGGATCGGAGCACCTGCCGGTCGAGCAAGGGCAGGGAGGAGGCGGCGCGGGTGCTGTGCAGGACGACGGCTGCGGCGGCCCCGTCGATATCCTCGGCACCCCGTACCGGTTCGCCGAGGTCTTCGAGGAGCATGCCGAGCCAGCCGTCCCGTACGGCGGAGGCATCGAGCTGCGGCACCGGCACCCCGAGCGTGTGGGCGAGGCACAGGGCCTGGTCCTCGCTGTCGAAGGGCCTGGTGGCGTACTTGAAGACGCCCGTGCTGCCGTCCGGGAACGTCAGTCGCTCGACGCCGGACATCGACCACACCCGTACGCCCTCCCGGGTGGGCAGGGGGCGTCCGGCGAGGTCGCACAGGTCGGCGAGGAGCGCGGTGCTGAGGTCTGCGGTCATGGGGTTCATGCGGGAATCGCCTTACGTGGGTGGCACCCGGGGCGGGCGATGACGCCGACCCGCCCCGGAGCCGTACGGGGGTTACCGGGGGAGCGGTTACGGGCCGGGCGTCACGCGGTGGGAGTAGACCCGCGCGATCCAGTCCGCCTTGAACTCAGCCAGGTCCTCACGGAAGTTGGCCATCGAAGCGCCGTACGGGGCGACGACCCCGCCGGTCTGGTCGGGCACCGACTGGCAGCCGTGCACAAGCCGCCCGCCGAGCGTGGCGTGTGCCTTGATGGCCTCGATCCGGCGGTGCTCGTTGAACCAGCCCCCGTGGTAGACCTCGTCGAGCATGCCGCCGGTCGCGTCGTCCAGGTCGAAGACGACGGAGGTGGCGGCGGGGAAGAACCAGCACGGCCCGACGTTGGAGATGTGCCCGTCCAGCTCGACCTTGTTGAGGGCCATGAGCGTGGCCGCCTCCCGCAGCATCCGCTGATGCTCGGCGGTGACCTGCGGCAGGCCCAGGCCGGCCAGGTGCTCCTCGCGGAAGAGGTACGCGTACACCTCGTACGCGATGCCCAGCACGCGGCCCGCGTCCGAGGTGGACTCGCCGTGCCGCTTGATGAAGTCGAGCGCGAGCTGCTCGACGGCGCTCTCGGTGGTCTCGTCCGCCGCCAGGAGCTGATCCTTGACCAGGTTCCAGTCTGCGACGAGCCAGGTGTGCGACTCGAAGCGGAAGAAGTACTCGGCCGGGTCGACCGTGAGGCGTCGGCCGTCGACCTGAACGCCGGGCAAGCGGCTCCAGCGCGCGTCGAACGCCTCGGGCAGCTCGACCGTGATGGCCGTGGTGTCGATGGTGGTCACCGGTTTCTCCGTCTCTCTTCGGCCGGACCCGGGGCACAGGAATGCCCGGGCCCGGAACAGGGCGTACGGAACGTGAGGGCCGCCCGGACCAAGGGGGAACCTGGATGACAGTGGGACCGTTTCCGGGCGGCTGATGATTAGTGAACCGCCGGTCACGCTCAGTGGGTACGGTGAGAGCGAGTCCAAGCGGTATACGCGGTTTACAGCTCTGGGACGGAGGTGATCGTGGCAGCGCACAGAGCCCCCAACTCCCGCCTGCGCGACGTCATTGCAGAGGCGCGCTGCTCCTTCGAGTCCCTCGCCAAGGATGTCTGCCGCATCGCCGCCGAGAACGGCGAGATCACCCAGACCAACAAGTCCGCCATTTGCCACTGGGTCAACGGCACCCGCCACCCCACCGGCCAACGCGGCCAGTACGTCGCCGAAGCCCTCTCCCGCCGGACCGGCCGCACCGTCACCCAGACCGAGATCGGGCTGCGCACCCCCGACGACGCCGCTGCGTCCGACGAACCCGACCCCGTGCTCGCGGCGACCGACCTGGGTCGCGCGGACGTCGAACGGCGCCGCTTCCTCGCCGTCGCCGCCTTCACCACGGCAGGCGTGGCGATGCCCCTCGCGTACAACCGCGAAGCCACCGCCCGCATGCTCCGCGCCCGTACCGGAACCAGTCTGGTCGGCACGGAGGACATCGACGTCGTACGTCACATCACGGCGGCCTTCAGTGCCGCCGACGAACGCCTGGGCGGCGGCCACGGCCTCACCACCGTCTCCGCCTACCTCGCCGACACGGCAGCCCCGATACTCCGTGCCCGATTCCCCTCCGAAGCCCTACGCGCGTCCGCCTTCGGCGCGGTCGCCGAACTCGCCTACCTGGCAGGCTGGAAACACCACGACCTCGGCCACGAAGGTGCCGCCCAGCGCTACTACCAGGTCGGCTACCAACTCGCCTGCGAAGCCGACCCACACGGCCATGCCGCCTGGATGATGCGCGCCCTCGCCCACCAGGCCCTCAGCCTCAAACAGCCCCACCACTGCATCGCCCTCACCGAAGGCGCCCTGGCCACCGGCCTCGGCCATGTCGACGGCCAGACCGAAGCCCTCCTCCACATCGCCCACGCCCGCGCGTACGCGGTGACCGGCGAGAAACCATCCGCCGCCCGAGCCCTCCTCGCCGCCGAGGACGCCCTGCTCCGCGAAGACGGCCCCCAGCCCAGCTACTCCCGCGTCAGCGGCCCGGCCGCCGGCACCGTTGCCAGCCACACCGCCCGCACCCTCACCGACCTCGCCGACCACACCGGCACCGAACATCAACACCGCGACGCCCTCACCCGCTGGGACCCGGTGAAATACAAACGCGTCCACGCCCTCACCCACGCCGACCTCGGCGACAGCCTCGCCGCCCAGGCCCGCGCCGACGAAGCGGTAGCCGCCTGGTCCCAGTCCCTCACCCTCATGGAAGGCATGACCTCCGACCGCACACGCAAAGCGATCACCTCACTGCGCTCCACCCTCGCCGTCTACCAACGCCGTAAGGTCCCCGGCGCCACCGAACTCGCCCGCCGAGCCCGCGAAGCACTCGCCTAACATGCCCAGCTACCGGCCCGACGAAGGGAATCCCGTGGCCCAGCTCCACACCGAAGACCACCCCAAGGCCCTCAAGCCCGCCCTCGAATCCATGACCCTGCTGGTCGCCGCCGTCATCGTCCATGACAAGGCCACCAACCGCGTCGTCCTCCTCCAGCGCAGCGAGAACGCCAAGTTTGCCCAGGGCATGTGGGACCTCCCTGTCGGCAAGAGCGAACCGGGCGAGCCGATCACGGAGACGGCTGTGCGGGAGCTGTACGAGGAGACGGGCCTGACGGTGAAGCCTGAGTCCCTCAAGATCGCGCACATCATCCACAGTGCGTGGGGCGTCGAGGCACCCAACGGATTCCTCACGGTTGTCTTCGCCGCTGACGAATGGACCGGCGAACCCGCAAACCGAGAGCCCCGCAAACACTCCCAAGTACGCTGGACTGAAACCGCATCGATCCCCGAGAGCTTTGTGGACACAACTGCTGGCGCGCTCCGCGCTTACCTCTCCAACGGGCCGCAGGTCTCTCTGGACGGGTGGATCTGAACCTCTTCATGACGATTGCGCGGGTCAATGTTAAGGCCCGACCACACTTGGTGGTCGGGGCCTTCACTCTTTTGAGACTAAACACTCTTTTGAGACTAAAGTTGCCACATCCAGCAGTTGGAGTAACACGCGCATTCCGTCCGGTGTGGCCTGCAGATGGGTTTCAAGGTAACCGACTTCGAGGCGACCTATGACGCTCGCAAAACCGGATGGGTGACCCTCGACCGCCACCAGCATCGGAGCTATCACTCGTCTTCCCAGAGCCAGGCTTTCAGACTTCCACTGACGCTGAAATTCTCGGCGATCTAAGGCAAGCGCAGCTGATCGTCTACTGGCACAGTAGCCGGGGGGAGCGTAGTGATTAGCAATTCCTCGGCAGATCTTTTACCCGACCGTCCACCTGCCGAGTAGCGTGTAGCAACCAACCGCTTACTGATTCGCCACTGACGCACCCCAAGGGTCTCCCGATCGGCATCTGAAGGCGTCATTCTAGATTTCCCATAAAGCCATTTACTCTGCATGAGCAGGGGGTAATTGTCATAGCTGAGTAGCCACCGGAACTGCGCTTTTGTTCGCAGGTATCCGGCTAGGTCGAGGTGGAGTGCTTCAATCCCAGGACGGGTGCCTGAAGAGCGCCTGCTGTCTCCGTAGCCACCGTGGGGATCAAAGGACGTCCGATACAGAAGCGAAGACTTTTCGATGTACGGAGGGTCCAGATAGGCAACTACCCGGGAAGGTAGGAGCTGTGGGTATTGCTCAGGCACGTCTTCGAGAGTTTGTCGCCAATCCTTGCACCATACGTCTACAAGGCGCCCGACGGCATATAGGTGGCCGACATACCTGATTCGCTCCGCAAGCGCTTCTGGGTTCCAGCGGCACCCGATCGGGTAGTTGCTGACTTGGGCGCGCCCGCCAATGGGTCCCGCCTTGCCGTGCAGGATTCCCGAAAAGGTGGTCCGGTTAAGGAACAGGCATTGCATCGCCACACTCATACGGCGATCGCGTGGATCCATCTCTGGTCGTGGTGCCCAAGCCCGCCAGTAATCCCATCGTTCCACGCCTGACACGCCGCCATTGCGAATGTATTGGTTCCACTCGTCATACATTCGGTCGATTAGCTGCTCGGTGTCATCGGCAGCTGCTTGCCAAAAGGCTGTGACTAGCGGGTCAACGTCTGCGAGCAGGATACGGTCTGCAATTCCCTCACCAATCGCGCGAAGTGATGCTGACGCACCGCCGGCGAACGGCTCCACTAGAAGATTTACTTCGGGAACCTCCCGAGATTGCTTCGCGGTAGTTATCACCCGTGCGATCACGGGGGCCAACGACGACTTCGCCCCTGGGTAACGCAAGGGGGACTGGTAACGGCCGCGGGAGAGCGCATGAGAGATGGGCTCAAGCTGTTGGGGCAGGGACCGCGCCTGAGCGTGGATCGCCTTGTCGGCACCGAACGGGTTGGTAACCCGAGCAGTGGTGCTTGCGCTGATGGCAGTCGCCGACGAGGTCACTGATGTCACCACCCCATCTTGCCGGATGGCAGTTGTGATCCGGAACATGATCGAGCCTAGTTCTTGAAGTAAGTCGGCGGGTGCACCGCTTGGAGGTCAAGTTTCAGCCCTGGGATGTTCTGCTGAGCCATCATCGTCAAGACAGAGCGCCCCACGCCGAGGGGCAGAGCGGCTGCTGAGTGTGCGAGGGCGATGGGCACGACAGCATGCTGGTACATGCGGGTCCTAAGCGAGTCAAGAATCTCGCATATCAGGCGAAGCGTCGGATATGCATCCCAACCTTCAACCTCCGACCTGCCGCCGTCGTATGGCGAGAGTCCTGCCTGGGGAGGGACTGTAATTACCAGAGGGTCCCCTGTCCGAGTGCGATAGATGAAGCGACGTCCGTAAAACTCATCTACGCCGTAGTGATTACCCTCAGGCCGCCCGGAAATCCTATTGATGTAAGCGTTCGTTAGCCGCATCACATGGCCCAACGGGATTAGATCTTTGATCAGCTCGGCGTGCTCGACGAAGGCGCCAGATTTCTCGATTCCTACGATTAGCGGGGCGACAAGATTCCGCTTGGCGCACCAGGCGCCGAGGTCGCCAAGGTGCTCCTCAAACCTACGCTTGAGCGGGGCGAGAGGGCCGAACAGCGCCAGCGGTCCGTCAGTAATGAATAGTGTATGCCGAAGAACTTCAGGTGCGGTATCGGCAAAGAAATTCAAGTAGCATACAGACATTAGCCTCTCAGCTGCTGTCATGACGCGCCCAAGAGGAGTAAAATTTGACCCTTCGTCGTTATATTCCTCATGAGATCGCAAGATATCCGCAAGATGGAGGTGGGTATTGCACGACTGGCACGATCCACCTTCCTTGGTAACTGTAAGCGTGAGGCTACTGGTCGCCTTAATCCCGCATCCCGGGCAAACGCGAAGGCTGATTTCGGTCGCAGGTTTGCCCCGAGTGCCGTGCAGTGCGAGGAGCGCATCTGCGAGGGTCATCTCCGTGGTGGAGTCGAAACGTGAACTGCGGAGAAAATCTTCGAGTTCCGCGCGCCAGGTTTCTACGCCACTCATCCCTGGCCGAGTCAGTTGAGATCCAGGGAGAGCTACGTCGAAAGCGTATTCAGAGTGGGAGTTACGGACCGCACGTGGGTCGATGTGCCTTTCTCGCGCAAGATTACGAAAGGCGTCGAGTCGTACCACCGAGCTGGCAACTCTCAGATAGCCAACCTTCACCGTGGGGTGGTTTCGAGTAGCCTCGACTTCGGTGTCTGATCCGTCAACCGTGATTGAGAATTCGACCTCCTCGAGTTTGCCTGAGAGCGGCAAATCTACGAGAGGCGAGCACAGTTCGGTGATCTCCTTTCCGCTGTCGGGGCGAGCGCTAGTGATGGACCAGCGTTGAAGAGCAGCGCGAACTGCTTCATTCCTCACTGTATCCACGTGTCCTAGCCTTGAAGCCTTTTCTCCTTCGTAGGGCACGACCTACTCGCCTTCGTTCGCGATATCAACGCCTGTCAGGCCAGCGGCGATTCGGGCCTTATTGACCATCGAGTGATCGAACTTGGAAATCTGCACCGGGACGATGTATTTTCCTGAATAGGTTTTCATCCGCACAAAACCGACGTCCTCTGCGCGGATGATACTCGGAGTCCATACCTTGAAATCGTAATAGTGCGCCAACTCGCGTGTTTCGTGATCGGAGTTGAGGTGCGCGATCAGCCAATTCGATGTGTTTGACAGCATTCGCTTGTCGACGGAAGTGACTTCTTGTGTCGCGTAGATCAGCCCCATGCGGTATTTTGCTGCCTCTTTCGACAGACGTACCCAGGGGTCGTCGGCCACGTCGCGTCCACTACGCTCAAAGAGGTTGTGTGCCTCTTCGACGACAATCTGCATGTCTACCGGATCGTGGTCGGTGCGGAACCGTTCACTTGCACGGTTCAAGAGATGGGTGACGATGCGTTCGGACATGACCTTCGCGACCATGTCGTTTCCGCTTGAAAGGTCCACGATTGAAAGTCGCCCTGCCAGCATGTCATTCCAAAGATGCTCCCCGACGTCTCCTGCCGATTCGGGCCCGTGGAACGGGCGGATGGTGTGAATGGACGAAGTCACACCCGTGTACTTATAAACACTCCAGATGGCGGTGAAATGACAGTCCTTAGTGTCATGCCACTTGGGGAAGTCACTTTCTCGCTCGCCGACCCATTCGGCAAGTGCCAGCGCGCCTGCAGGGCTGAGGACGCGGTAGCTCCCCGCCCGACCAGCCTGTGCGACTGCATTTGGATGGGAGGACATGAAGTCCGTCATCGGGCCTGATGGTGCAGGAACGACAAGAGCTTGCGGCAAATTCGGCGCCGAGAATCCGCACTTAGCCAGAAGGCCGTAAAAGGCGACCGTAGCCCACCCCCAGCGGGCGTGCCTACTGCGATCACTTTCATCGGGTTCATCTAGGACCGCAGACCGGAAGGTCTTTCCGTAGTTGGTATTGACCGGCGCAGTGGCTTCGCTTACCAGGCTCCAGGCCGCTTCGAGTACCTCACGGTCATAGAAGTTAATCCGAAGGGGCTGCTCCCGGCTGTCCACTGCGCTGGGTTCTACCTTGTAGATCCGCACAGTACTTGAGTCGTCGCCGAGCAGGCGTAGACCGGTGCGGTCCTGCTTATTTACGTTGGCATATTCGCCCTGTGGATCAAAAATAAGCTGACCGATGGAACGGCCATGGTCCGAGCCGTACTGATGGACCGCTGTAACCAGAGTCTTGATGGTGTTCGATTTACCGGTACGGGTCATTCCGAAAACAGCAGTTTTTCGACCGACGAAGTCGGATATGTTGATATGGACACGCGCCTGGTCAGTTCCGGAGACCAGGGCTTTACGTCGTGTGGCGGCGAATCGGACCTTACCGATCGCGAGGGCGTCCTTCTTGTCAGCAGGCGCAGGGTAGGAGGCCAGCCACGACAACACCTCAGTTGATGGCAGGAATACTTGGTAGCGAGCAGATACCACCACGTTGTCAATATCCGCCCCATATTCGATCAGGGCGTCGCGGGAATCGGTCTCGGTATAAAAGGTGCCCAAAACCTCACAGTCGAAGGCTGACTGTTGGAGTTCATTCCGCGTTAGTACATCCGTGACGTCGTCGAATCCGACCCCTGATGCGCCGGCATCGCGGACGACAGCGAGGCGGGTTTGAATGAGCTCTGACTCGTTCGGCAGTGGCGCAGTGCCGCGGACTCGGAGCAAAATAACTTCCTGGTCCTCAAGTATGAACCCAGAAGGCGTGTTATCACCCGCGACGGCGAGGAGGAAACCGCCCCTTGGAACCCCGCCAGCCTTCTCTTTTTTGAAGTCATCGGTCAACACCACGGCCGAGTCGTAGTCGAGACGATAGACGCCGCCGACTGGTACGCACCCCCTGTTGACTAGCGCAGTCAGTGGCTTCTTGAGTTCGACCGACTGTGAGAGTCCCTCAGTGATACTCAACGCGCCTTGCCCCCTCTACCAGTCACGCAAGGCAGGGCGCGACCGCAGTGTGGTTGTGGTCCAGAGTCACTCGGACGCTACACGGAGCCACTGACAGAAGTGGGCCGTATCGACGAAGTTGACAGGCACTCAGGTAGCGGGTGATGAGCGGTGGGCTGGCCACCTGGGGCGGAGGGGTGCGTGCTCGATCTCGCTCAAGAGCGTGAGGCCAAGGCGCTTCTAGGTTGAGATTCCGGTGTGCAGCGTCAGTTTCGTGCGTGAGCGGTGCGTGAGCGGACGGGGTGGCACAGGGTGGATTGGGTGGCATGTGGGGGTCGGGTCGTACCTTGCTGACCTGGGGAAACGGGACTCGGTGGCACGGTCCGGCACCAGGCTAGATGATCTTGCAGGCCCTCGTAATGCGTAGGTCTCGGGTTCGAATCCCGAAGGCGGCCCGGATCAGCCCCAGGACTCACTCGCCGTGACCTGGGGCTTTTTCATGCCCGAATGCAGCCCGGATGCTGCCCGGACCGCTGCCCGGATGCTGCCCGGATGTCGCCCGACCCCCGCGCGCGCGGGCGGAACTCGACGGTCTTCGCACCCTCCCGCTTGCCCCTTGCTCGCCCTCTCTGGCCGTCCCCTCCGTAGGCCACCCGACTTGACACTAAAGTGCATGATCGTGCAACCTTCTGGACGTCCTGGTCTCTCCTGACGACCCGTCGGGGGATGTCATTGTGTGTGCGATCAAATATCCGGAGGCCTGCATGGCTGATCCCGTGAAGATCAAGATCTGGTCCGACTACGTCTGCCCCTTCTGCATGCTGGCCGAAGGCCCCCTTGAAGAAGCGGTCAAGGATGTCGGCGTCGACGTGGAGATCGAGTGGATGCCCTTCGAGCTGCGTCCCCATCCTCAGCCCACCCTGCGGCCGGAGGACGACTACCTGCCCAATATCTGGAAGAGCGCCGTCTACCCCATGGCCCGTCGCCTGGGCGTCGACATCACGCTCCCCGACGTGTCCCCGCAGCCCCACACGGCCCTCGCCTTCGAGGGCTACCAGTACGCGGCCGAGAAGGGTCTGGGGGCCGAGTACAACCGGCGGATGTTCCGCGCCTTCTTCCAGGAGAGCCAGGACCTGGGGGAGATCGACGTCCTCACGACCCTGGCCGGCGAGATCGGCCTGGACGAGGCCGGGTTCCGGGCCGCGCTGGCGGACGGCAGCTATCGCGCCAAGCACCAGGACGCCCTGCGTGAGGCCGCGGCCCACCGGGTGCAGGCGGTTCCCACCATCCTCATCGGTGACACCCGGATCGAAGGCGTCCCGCGCACCGCGCAGTTGCGCAAGGCGATCCTCGACGCCCAGGCGCAGCAGGCCGATGACACCGTTTACGGTGCCGCCTGCGGTATCGACGGAGGCTGCTGAGTTGTCCCGTACCCATCCAGCCCTCGCCGCCATCCGGTTCGCCGGGCTCGAGCTGCGCAACAGATTTGCCGTTGCCCCCATGACGCGGGTGTCCGCGACCGAGGACGGCAGAGCCACGCAGGAGATGGCCGAGTACTACGCGGCCTTCGCCGAAGGCGGTTTCGGTCTCCTGATCACCGAAGGCACCTACACCGACACCGCCTTCAGCCAGGGGTATCTGCATCAGCCGGGCATCACGGACGAGGCGCAGGCCGCTGCCTGGCGGCCCGTCGTCGACAGAGCCCATGCCGCCGGCGCGCGCGTCGTCCTGCAGCTGATGCACGCCGGGGCCGTCTCGCAGGGCAACCGGTTCCGCGACTGGTCCGTGGGCCCTTCGGCGGTTCAGCCGCTGGGCGAGCAGCTGGCCAAGTACCGGGGCAGTGGCCGCTGGCCCGTACCGGCCGAAATGACTCGCTGTCAGATCGGAGAGGCGGTCGACGGGTTCGCGGCCGCTGCGGTCCGGGCCCGTACGGCAGGCTTCGACGGCGTGGAGATCCACGCGGCCAACGGCTATCTGCTCGACCAGTTCCTCACCCCGTACACAAATCTGCGGGGCGATGAATACGGAGGGGACGCCGAGGAGCGCTTCCGGCTCGTACGGGAAGTGATCTCCGAGACCAGGAGCGCGGCCGGGCCCGGTTTCCCGATCGGCGTCCGGCTCTCGCAGGGGAAGATCAACGATCCCTCGTGGCAGTGGCCCGGAGGACATGCCGAGGCGAGCGCCACGTTCCTGGCGGCTGCCACGGCCGGCGCGGACTATCTGCACCTCGCGGGCAGCCGACGGGACTGGCTCCCGCTCGCGCCGGCGTTTCCTGACGCTCCGTCGCGTCCTGAGGAGCCGACGCTTCCCGCGCTCGCCCGGAAGGTCACCGGGCTTCCCGTCATCGCCAATGGCGGGCTGCAGGAGGACGCGGTGGCACGGCGCGTCCTGGACGAGCAGCACGCCGACGTCCTGGCGCTCGGGACGGCCGCGCTGGCCAACCCCGACCTGCCGCGCAGAGTGGCCGCGGGCGAGGCCCTGGCGCCGTTCGATCCTCAGGTGCTGGAGCCGCTGGCGACATTGGGCAACGCCCGCGCCAGTGCGCACGCTTGACAGTCGTTACTTGCACATGCAAGATTAATGCCCTCGGGCCGGTTCTTCGGAGGCGGCTTCCTGAGGGTGTGTGCTTGCATGTGCAGGCAAGTCGTAGTGAAGTAACTCGGGAGACGGACTGCTCATGCAGACACATGAAAGCGAACTGATGGACTACGCCCACGAAGCGATCCGGCTCAGCCGCGAGCATGTCGCGCAGGGCGGTATCCCCTTCTCCGGCGTGGTCGTGGGCCACGGACGGATCCTGGGGACCGGCTTCAACCGAGTCGGCGAGGACAACGACCCGACCGCTCACGCCGAGGTCGTCGCCCTCCGGGAAGCCACCACCAAGCACGGGCTCCGCTCCGTGGCAGGAGCCACCCTGATCGCCTCCGGCGAACCCTGCGCCCTGTGTTACATGGCCTCGCTGTACGCCGGCATCGGCCACATCGTGCACGTCGCCGACCGCCATACCGCTGCCCGGTACGGCTTCGACTACACCAGCTCGTACTCCATCTTCGCCGAGGACCCGGCGAACTGGTCCCTCAAGGTCACGGCGCTGCAACTCCCCGAAGCAGAACAGCCGTTCCAGGACTTCCGCACCATGAGCCGCGCTGGGCGCTGACGCGCTCGGCTCTGACGCGCTCGCCGCTGACGCGCTCGGCGTTACGGCCCCCCTTCACCCCCACTCCCCATCATTCACCGCACGGAAGGACCACCCCATGCACTGGCTCTACCTCGCGATTGCTGTCGGCTTCGAGACCACGGTGGCCATCGCCGCCGGAAAGGCCGAGGGCTTCAAGAACCGCAAGTGGACCGCCATCACCCTGCTCAGCGGGGCGGCCGCGACCTTCTTCCTCAGCAAGGCGCTGCTGACCTTCGAGGTCGGCGTCGGCTACGCCCTGTGGACGTCCGTCGCCGGTGTCGGCATCACCGTCCTCGGAGCGCTGTTCTTCGGCCAGCGACTGAACCTGAACAAGGTGATCGGCATCGCCCTCGTCATCGGCGGCGTCGTCGGCCTGCAGCTGAGCGGTTCCGCCTGAGCCCAGGCGGATCTCCCGGCCTCGCATTCCGCGCACCGCGCAACCACCTGACGACATCCCACGAGAGGACTCAACCCCCATGTCCAACGCCCCCCGGAGCTCCGCCAACGCCTGGCTCATGCTCCTTCTCGCCGGAGGCTTCGAGATCGGGTACGCGCTCGCCGTCGGCGGCAGCGAAGGCTTCAGCCGCCTGACCTGGTCCCTGGTCGCCGTGGTGTTCTTCCTGTTGACGCTCTACGCACTGAGCCTCGCCCTGCGCACGATCGACGTGAGTGTCGGCTATGCGGTCTGGGCGGGTATCGGAGCGGTCGGCGCCGCGGTCTTCGGCCCGCTCTTCTTCGACGAGACCCTCACGGTGACCAAGGGCATCTGGCTGGCCGTCATCATCGTCGGGGTCATCTGGCTCAAGCTCGCCGACCGTACGAAGCCCGCCGAGGTGCCTGCCGAGACGCGGGAGTCCGAGCGTCTCGCGGACAGGTCCGCAGCGCTTCAGGCCTGACGTCCGCCGACCGTACGCCACAGGCGCATGCTGCCCTTTCTCGACAAGGGCAGCAGGCGCCTGTGGCGTTTCCCGTGGGGTGTCCTCCCGTGCGGTGTTCCCGTCACTTCGCGGCCACATGGGCAGCCGAGGCGGAAGTGGTGCGTACGCCCGGACGCTGGAGGTGTTGAGTGGTGCGTACGCCCGCGACGCCGGAGGTGTTGACGATCGAGCAGGCGCCGGCCGGGTCCTGATCGTGGTGTTCGCCGCGCGGGTGCACAGGTTCCCGGCACCACGCGTGGCCGACCCCGTCCGATCCGGAACCCAACCATCGCGCCGGGCCACTGCCCTGCTGGGCAGCGAAATCGGCCCGCACACCCGAGAGTTGACGCCCAGTGACAACCTCATCGACTCAACCGGAACAGCGAGGCTAAGCGCTGTGGCGATCCGTCTCGGCCAAGTGTCTCCGATACCAGTCGGCCGCATCAGTGAGCCAGGACAGCGGTTCGGGGGCGGGGGCGACGCCGAACGCGTTCCACACATCCTCGCTCAGGTACCAGTGGTCCTCGGCAAGCAAGCGGAACTGACGCTCGCTCACCCAACCGGGCCGTTCGCCGAGCGCGGCCAGGCACCGGTCGAGCGGCCAGTCCTCGGTCGGGTCCACCACAAGTCCGCGCGCGGCCAGCGAGGAGATCAAGTCGGCGATCGGCACGGGGCGCGGATGGTTCGCGTGAAAGATGCGCCCTTCCGTTTCCGGGGTGGGCTGTACGACCGTGATCCCGGCGATCAGCCGGGCCAGGTCGTGTACGGAGATCAGGGAGAGCAGTGCCTGTCCGCCGCCCCAGTGTGCAGGCACCCTGCGGAGAGCGTCCGCGAGTGCGGGCACCACCCATCGGTCGCCTGCGCCGACCACCAGACCGGGCCGCAGCACCACCCCGTGGGCATCAAGGACCGACTGCTCGGCGGCACGACGACTTGCGCTGGCCACCGAAAGCGGGCCGGGCGTCACCTGTCCGACAGCGATCCCACGGTGCACTCCGGCCCCGTACGCGGCAGCCGTCGACAGCAGGACCGTGCGCCGGATTCCGGAACGCTCGGCTTCGCGCACCGCCTCACGAGTGCCGAGTGTGTTGACGCGGTGACAACGTTCCGGGTCGGACCCGATGTACGAAGCGAGTTGCAGCAGTACGTCACTGCCCCTGCACAGACCGCGCAAGGAGGGCGGCTCCGCAAGATCGGCTTCGACCCACTCGACCCCCGCCCGCTCCTCGACGGCCGGGGCGTGGCGCCCCACGGCTCTGACCTCCACCCCGAGGCGGAGGAGTTGGTCCACTACGGCGCCACCGATGAAGCCGGTCGCGCCGATGACTGTGGCCCTCACGCGCTCTGCTTGGCCGGCGGGGCATCGTCGATGACGATCGATCTCCTGGCCTGCGGGGTCGCCACGGACGGGAGGAGGTAGCGCCACAACATACGGATCCGGGCAGGCAGGTCAGCACGGTGGGTGGTGATCTGGGAGAAGAGCTGCATTCCGGTGAACGAACCCACCAGGAGCCAGGACACCTCGTCCACCAGCGCGTCGAGGGCCAGTTCGCCATTGGAGCGGGCGGCAAGCAACTGTTCGTCGAAGACCTGGATCCATCCCTGATAGGCCTTGTCGTCCTGCAGGCCGAACTCACCCTGCTCCACGGCGAGCCGTACGCCGCCACGCAGAAGCGGGTCGACCTGCAACTGCCGGGCCAAGTACAGGGTGATGTGCACGAGCCGCTGCAACCCGTCCGGGCCGCCTGGCAGTTCGAGGTAAGCACCTTGCTCGATCATCACGGCCTTGGCGAGGTCTTCCTTGGAGCCGAAGTGGAAGTAGAGCGCCCCCGCCGTCACGCCGGCGCGTTTGAGGATGCGGGTGATGCTGGCCCCCGCGTAGCCGGACTCGTCGAAGACCTCTGCTGCTGCGAGCAGGAGTGTGCGGCGGGTCTGTTCCGCTCGCTCCTGTTTCAGTTGCGCCATGTCTCTCACCTTCTCAAAAAGAACGCTCCTTACGTTATCCGAGGGTCCCCCGGTCTGGGCAAGTCCGGTTTATGCGCCTTGAGTTACTAATATCCCCTAATCCCCTCACGGGAAAACAAAGAGATTGAGCCCCCTTGACTTGAGAAAACAAAAAGATCATTATTTTTGTATCGGGTACACGGAGTGGGCCTCGGGCACCTCTGTGTAGCCGTTCGCAAATGACTACCGATCGTGGGGGCGGAAAGTTGTCTGTTTCGGTGCTGGATCTTGAGACGCAGTCGGTCCATCAGTGGCAGGTGCACAAGCTTCGGGGTGAGGAAGTGCTGCTCAAGGCGTGGGCCGAACCGTCCCAGGGGCAATACGTGATCACCGCACGGTGGCCGCAGGGGCACGACTTCTACCGGCCGTCGAAGGGTATGTACGACCCGCTGCTGCTCGCCGAGAGCGTGCGCCAGGCGGTGCCGCTGCTGTCGCACGCCGTGCACGGCGCTCCGCGGGAGTACAAGCAGGCGTGGGAGGGCTTCAGCTTCTCGGTCGAGCCGCTGGCGTCGCTGGTGACCACCGCCGAGGAGGAGGTGCGCCTCGTGGTGTCCTGCTCGGACGTGGTCCGCCGCGGCGCCAGGTTCGCCGGCATGACGATGGACATCGACGTCCACCTGGGGGAGCGGCTGATGGGCACCGCGCACACCCGCTTCAACAACCAGCCCGCGGCCATATACCAGCGGCTGCGCGGGAGTTACGCGGACATAGGCGCCGCGCTCGCGCACTGCCTGCCGCCCGGCCCGCCCGTGGAGCCGCATCTGGTGGACCGGAGCTCCCCGGACGACGTGGTGCTCTCACCGGATCCGGCCGGTGTGCCCGGACAGTGGATGCTGCGGGTGGACCCCGGGCACCCGGTGCTGTTCGACCACGCCGTCGATCACGTGCCCGGGATGCTCCTCCTCGAAGCCGCCCGGCAGGCGGCGCACGCCGTCGGTGACGGCGCTTCGGTGGTCACCGGGATGAAGACGGACTTCGCCCGGTACGTCGAGTTCGACGTACCCGCCTTCGTCCTGGCGGGCGAGCCGGTCCGGGACGGCACGGGCCGGCGCCGCGTGGAGGTGTCGATCGAGCAGCGCGGCGTCCGGGTCTTCCGCTCCGAGGTGACCGTCGAGCCGACGATCGGCCTGTAGGTCTGTAGGACGCATTTCGGAAACGACGCAGTACGCAGCGCGGCGGGCGGCCCGTATCCCTTGGAAGGGATACGGGCCGCCCGCCGTCGGGTCAGACCTGCACCGGCTCCAGCGTCCGCGCCGGCTCCGGCATCGGCTCCGGAAGCTCGTCGTGCATCGTGACGTCGACGTGCACCGAGGCCGGGACCGCGAAGCTGGCCTCGTACCCGGGTGGTGCGAGCAGCTGCCGCACCCGCCAGCCGAGCGGCTGGTTGGTGAGATCCAGCCGGTTCATGATGGCGGCCATGCCCTGGCCCGTCGCCTTGGCCATGGCCTCCTTGCGGGTCCACAGGCGGGCGAAGTCCCGGACGAGTTCGTCGTCCGGACGGCCGCCCAGCCACTGCTGTTCCTTCGGGTGGAGGAACGGCAGGTAGCCGGCGACGGATTCCGGGGTCGGCCAGGACTCGATGTCGATGCCGATGGTGGCCTCGGCGACCCCGATGGCAACGTGGTCACCGCTGTGCGACATCGAGAACTCCAGCGCTTCGCTGTCCGGGCCCGGGTCGCGGATGGCCGGTCTTCCGTGTGCCCCGCCACAGCCGGGACACGGCTGCCGCAGGAAGCCGACGCTCCTGGGTGAGCAGTCGAGCGAGGAGCCGAGAACGCTCCGCAGCGCCCAGTGGGCGAAGACGTAGGCCTCCCGGCCGGCCGGCTGCGGTATCGAGGCCAGCCGGCGCCTTTCCTTCTCGTCGAACCAGTCGGGCGGAGCCCCGTCGTCCGCGAGGTGCTGCCCTGCCGGAGCCCGGACAATCCAGATGCCGACCGGATCGCGGACCTCCCCCGGGGGTGCGTCGGACCACTTGAGGTCGTGTGTCATGTCGATACGGCTCCTGATGCGACGGGGACCCGGCCGGTCCCCGCCACGGGTCGGATCAGGCGGTGGCTGCGAGCAGGGACCACGGACCGGTCGTGGCGTACTGCTCGAGGTCCTCGTGGGCGAGATAGCGCCGGAATCCCGGCACCTGCTCCGCCGGGCGCAGCGATCCGCGGTGCAGCACCAGGCCGCGCACGCTGGTCCCGTCGTCGTGCCAGCACACGAGCGGGACGAAGTACTCCGGCGTGTCGCAGGTTTCCTGTACGGCGGCCTGGTAGCCGTACGCGGGCAGCATGCTCATGCGGCCGCACCCACCGCCACGCCCATGCCCGCGCCCTCGGACTCGGGGCGGACGGCGAACAGGGATCCGTACTCGGTGATCCGCGCGGCTGCCTCGCTTCCGCCGGCGAGGTGCAGCGCGTGCCAGAAGAGCACCTGGTTCGCGGTGAGTACGGGGAACCCGAGCCGCTCCTCCAGGCCCGCGATGGTGCCCACCGCGCGAATGCCGTTGCCGGCGACCAGTACCGCCTGCGGCTGGTGCGGTGCGACGGCTGTCTCGATCCAGTGCACCAGCGCCTCCGGGGTGATCAGTTTCTGGTTGCTGGGGAGGCCGCAGGGGGCGTGGTGGACGACATTGAAGCCGCGCTCGCCGAAGTACGAGGCACCCAGGGCCGACAGCTCGTCGTCGAACCACGGCGGGTTGACGAGCGCGATCCGCTCGGCGCCCAGGGCGGTGAAGCCGGCCGTGGCCGCGTGGGTCGTGCCGGTGAGCGGGATGCCGCGGGTCCGCTCGGCGAGCCGCTCGAACAGCATCTGCTCGCCGTCGGCGCCCAGCACGTAGGCCGAGCTGGTGAACCCCAGGGCGATGGAGTCCAGCGGGGAGGCGGCAAGCAGCTCGACGGCGTCGTCGATGAAGGGCGGGTCGATGAAGGCGCGCACCGGATCGTGCGGGATCTTGGGATCCATTTCCCCACCGGGGCGCATCGCCCCGAAGTGGACGCGTGAACCGTGGATGTAGACGTCGCGCGGCGCCATCGCCTGAAGCTCGGACTCGGGCCCGACGTCCGCATGCGGAACGACGACGCCGACGCGGGCGGTCGTGGCCCAGCCGTCCTCGCGGGCCTGGAACTGAGTCATGGGCTGCTTCTCCTCTTCTGCTGTGCGTTACGGGTACGGCTTCTGCGGTACGGATGCGGCGTTACGGATGCGGCGTTACGGATACGGCGTTACGGATACGGCGTGAGGGATGTGGCGCCGCGGCTCAGGCCGCTTCGTCGGCGAGCGAGCCGCCGCTGACGGTGCCGGTGCCGTCCTTGTCCAGGAACTTCGGGTGCTTGCGGCGCATGTTGCCCATCACGAACTCGTACGGGACGTCGTCGAAGTCGCCGTGGTCGGTGAGGAACTCCATGTTCTGCCGCCCCTGCGCGTCGAAGGGGTGATAGAGACTGTCGGAGCGGCCGTCGAACTCCAGCGGAGTCATGCCGTACAGCCGGCACAGGAGCTTGTTGAAGACCGGGGTCACCTTCATCCAGCGCCCGTTGAGATACACGGTGGCCAGGCCGTGGAAGAAGACGTCGCCGCCTATGTACGAGCGCAGCCGGTCGGAGGCGAGGTGGTTGCGGACGTCGCTGTAGTGCAGCCGGGCGGGGATGCCCACGGCGCGGCAACAGGCGGCGTAGAGCACGGACTTGTGCAGGCAGAAGCCCTTGCGGGCGTCGATGATGGAGGACGCCTGCAGGCCCTGCGGCGACAGGCTGGCGCCGTAGACCTCGTAGTGGATGCCGTCGCGCACCGCGTAGTAGAGGGCGACGGCGAGGTCGACCGGGTCGGCGGTTTCGCGGTCGACCCCGACCAGGGCCTTGTCGACGAAGGCCTTGACGGTCTCGTGCTCGTAGTTGAGGAAGTCGGTGGCCGCCGTGAGGTGTGCACGGTCGTCGGCGGTCAGCTGCTCGGACGTGGCGTCGGCCAGGGTGTCGGTCATGGTGTCGGTCATGCGAGTGCCTCTCGTCACAGGCCCATCAGGGCGGCGATGCAGTTGCGCTGGATTTCGTTGGTGCCGGAGTAGATGGAGCCGGCGGCGGCGTTGCGGAGCTCGCGCTCGATGCCCGTGTCGGTCAGGTAGCCGCGCGCGCCGAAGATCTGGATCGCGTCCTGGGCGGTGCGCTGGTTGGCCTCGCTGACCACGATCTTGGTGGCGGCCACGTCCAGCGAGGCGTCCTTGCCGACCTCGACCTTGCGGCCGGTCTCGTACAGCCACTTGCGGGCCGTCTCCACGGCGATCTTCATGTTGGCGATCTTGTGGGCGACCGCCTGGTTCTTGCCGATGGCGCTGCCGAACTGCTGCCGGGTGTTGGCGTGTTCGACTACTCGCTTCAGACGGTGGGTCATCTCGCCGAGGTTGACGGCGAAGGAGAAGAGGACCTCCCGCTTCATCACGTAATCCATGATCAGGAAGCCGGCGCCCTCGCTGCCGAGACGGTTGCCGACGGGCAGCCGGACGTCCTTCAGCGTGACCTCGCTGATCGGGGAGGTGCGCAGCCCCATCGTCTCCAGCGGCTCGCCGATCGTCAGGCCCGGCGTGTTGCGCTCGGCGAGGAAGGTGCTCAGCCCGAAGGCGCCCGGCTTGCCGGTACGGACGTACAGGAGGAAGAGGTCGGCGACCGGGGCGTTGGTGATGAACAGCTTGCCGCCGTTGATGACGTACTCGTCGCCGTCGCGGACGGCCGTGGTCTGGATGTTCATCACGTCCGAGCCGTGGCCGGCCTCGGTGATGGCGTGCGCGGTGATGGCCTGCCCGGAGGTGACCTGCGGCAGATAGCGCTCGCGCAGGTCGTCGGAGCCGAACGACTGCAGCGGTATGCCGACGCTGACTATCTGCGTGGATGCCGAGAAGTTCAGGCCGGCGTCCCGGCTGGTGTAACCGAGGCCCTCCAGCGCCGCCATGGTTTCGGTGAGCGTCCGGCCGGCGCCGCCGTACTCCGGGGCGAAGGGGAGAGTGAAGAGCCCGGACTGCTGCAGGGGCTTCCACTTCTCGTGCGGGAACTCGGCGGCGCGGTCCCAGCGGGTGACGTCGTCGTTCAGCTCGTCGGCGTAAGGGGCTGTGACGCCGTAGGTGTCTGAGGCCTTTTCAACTGCCATGCGTGTGCTGCCTTGCCTTTCGCTGGGCGCCGTGCGGGCGCTGGGTGCCGGGCGCCGGTGCGGGGCGCTGGACGCTGGGCGCCGGGTGCAGGGCCGCGCCGTCGCGGCCCTGCACCCGGGGTGGTGGATCAGTAGCGGGAGAAGCCGTCCTCGGAGAGCGAGTGCTTCTCGTCGCCACGCAGCGCCGGGCTGAAGACGGAGACGAGCAGGAGGTCCTCGTCGTCGGAGGCGAGCAGGTGGTGGGCGTCGTTCATGTCCAGGGCGTAGATGGTCCCGGTCTTGATCTTGTGACGGACGCCTTCCGTGGTGACGACCTCGCCCGAGCCGCCGATGCAGTAACAGGCCTCCAGGTGGCCGAGGTACTGCAGCGCGCTGGAGGTGCCCTGACGGACCAGCGTCTCGCAGACGGTGAAGCCCATCCCGTCGGCCTCGGTGAGCAGGCGGTGGCTGGTGCCGCTGCCCCACTCGATCGCGGGGACGTCGGAGAGGGAACGGACGATCATGGGGAGACTCCTGTCATCGCTGTGTTCTGGGCGGATGCTGCGTGTACATGCATGTATGCATGTGTACGGGCGTGTACTTCCGGTACTTGCGGGTGCTTGCTCGTGCGCCGCGGCCGCTGTGCGTGCGTCGCGGGGTGTGGTCTGGTGCGGGGGAGAGGAAGGTCCGTCAGACCGCGGCCGGAGCGGCCTGGCCGACGAAGTTCCGGATGTCCGCGAGCGTGCGGTAGACGGCCGGCTCCAGCGGGATGTCGTCGACGGGGATGCTGTACGTCTCGGATATCCAGGAGATGAGGCGGACCAGGCCGAGGCTGTTCACGACGGTGCTCTCGATGAGGTCGAAGTCGTCGGTCAGGTCCTCGGTGTCCTCACCGGCCAGGAACTCCTGGACGATGTAGTCGCGGATCGGGTCGTTGTTGTCGGCGCTCATCAAGAGGCTCCGTTCAGTTGGGTGTTCTTGATCGAATTACGGTCGGGCTTGCCGGTCGGGGTCTTCGGCAGCGGAGTGCCACCGAGCCCCACCGAGCTGGGCACGGCGTGCCGCGGCAGGTGCTTCGCCGCGTACGCCCGCAGTCCCAGCGAGCTCAGGGTGGTGCCGTCCCGGCGCACCACTTCGGCGTGCAGCCGGGTGCCCGCCTCGGGGCAGGGCAGCGCGACGACTGCGGCCTCGACGATGTCCGGGTGTGCCTCCAGGACGGTCTCGACCTCCAGGGTGTTGGTGCGCACGCCGCGCACCTTGACCTGGAAGTCGGTGCGCCCCTGGAGGTAGTAGTGGTCGTAGGCGTCGCGGTGGACGAGGTCGCCGGTGCGGTAGAACATGGCGCCGCCGCCGCGCGGGTCCGGTATGAAGGCGTGCGCGTTGCGGGAGTGCTCCAGATAGCCGCAGGTCTGGAAGGGGGTGTGCACCAGGAGTTCGCCGGTGCCGGGACCCTGCAGGACCTCGGTCCCGTCGGGCCCTTCGATCAGCAGCACGGCGTCGGTGCCGTCGATCGGGGTGCCGATGGGCAGCGGGTGCACGTACGCGCCCGGATCGATGTCGTGGACGAAGCTGTCGTTGGTCTCCGTACAGCCGAAGACGTTGTGGAAGCGGGCGGCCGGACAGGCGGCGAAGGCGTCCTGCAGTCCCTGCTCGGAGACGGCCTCCCCGGTGAAGACGACCGTGCGGACCGACGGGTAGCGGGCGCCGCCCGCTGCCAGCAGCCGGTGCAGCAGCGGCACCCCTTGAACCAGGGTCACCTCGTTGCTCTCCGCGAGGTCGCGCAGATAGCCGGCGTCCCCGCTGGCCCCGGCGTCGGCCAGTACGACCGTGCCGCCGGCCTGCAGCACCGTCCACACGTCCAGGAGTGCCAGGTCGAAGTTGAGCGGCGAGAAGCTCAGCGACCTGGTGTCGCTGTCGAGCCCGAACTTCTCCGTGGCCCAGGCGTCGAAGCGGTCGAAGGCCTCGATGCGGACCGGGACGAGCTTGGGTATTCCGGTGGACCCGGAGGTGGTGAGGGTCAGCAGCGACTCCTCGGGGTCGGGGGCGCTGAAGCCCTCCGACAGTGCGGGGTCGCCCTCCTCCCTCGACAGGATCACGCCGCCACCGGGGACCGCGGTGGCCGACAGCGGGCCGTGGGCCTGGGCGGTGAGCGTGGACAGGGCGGCGGCGCCCAGTCCGGGCGACGGGACCAGGGTGTTGATCCCCTGCCGCCATGCTGCCAGCAGCAGTGCGACGGTCTCCGGCGACTTGTGGGCCGGGACGCACAGGGCGCGTACGGAGCCGAAGCCGGCGCCGTCGAGGTCCGCGGCGGCGCGGTGGGTCAGCTGGTCGAGATCCGCGTAGGTGACCCGTTCGCCTGCGAAGACGAGCGCGGTGCTGTCGGGCTGTTCCTGTACGTGCCGACTGATTGCCTGCAACAGGCGAGGCGAAGGCAACGGTCCCCCCTCGGTGGTTTTGGCTTCTTGGCTACGAGAGAGAATCTACGGGTCTTTATTTGCATGGTCAAGCATATAAATCTGGTGGAGGAGTGATCCAGGTCACTACCCCGCGCGCCGGAAAAAGAGCCCGAACATGCAAAAGACGGCGGGAGGCCGGGTCACCCCGGGCGCATCCCGCCGTCTGTCGTGATCAGCGTCAGGCGGCACTCCGCAGCGCTTGCACCGCACGGGCGAACTGATCGTCGGCGCTCGCGGTGTTGAGGGCCGAGCTGAGGACGTCGGCGTACGTGGAACGGGCGTCCTGGTAGCGCTTGCGGCCCTCTTCGGTGATGACGGCGAAGACGCCGCGCCTGTCGTCGGCGCAGTTGTCCTTGTAGGCATAGCCGGCGCTGTCCAGCCGCCCCACCAGGCGTGTTACCGAGCTCTGGCCCAGACCGATGTGGTCCGCGAGCTCCTGCATGCGACGCTCGCCCTTCTCTGCCTGGGTGAGGACTTCCAGGGCCCGGTACTCGGACAGGCCGACGCCGTGACGGCGCTGCAGGGTGTGGGCGAGCTGACGCTCCACGAAGGCGTGCAGGCCGAGAACGGCCTCCCACATGGCCTGGTCGGAGGCGGCGCGCGGCTGTTGGTGGATCGTCATGGAACGGCTCCCCTTCTCGACTGCGATTAACAACAAGATACATGCCCATGCAATCATCTGGGGAGTGCTCGGGCCCGTAAGGATGGGCTCCGTCCGCTATGTACTTGTATACGCAATCAAGGGGTCAGTGTTCCCAGTCCTCCAGGGTGCTGCAGGCGTAGGCGGCCGAGACGAGCGTCATGTGCCGGTGCCAGCCGGGGAAGGAGCGGCCCTCGAAGTCGAGGAGGCCGAAGTGCTCGCCCAGGCGGTTGACCGTGGCCTGCGCCCCGTGGGGCGAACGGGCCAGTTCCAGCAGTTCGGCCGGGTGGCGGTCGGTGATGTTCGTCAGCCAGATCCGCCCCGGACGCCCGGTGCTCGCGTCCCACTCGGCCAGCAGCCGGCCGGCCCCGCGCACGCGCTCGCCGTCCGGGCGCAGTCCGCGCACCGGTGTGTCGTACGAGACGACCTGCCGGCCCGCCCCCGTCGGGTGCCGTACGCCCCGGCGCAGCAGCAGGCCGCGCACCGACTCCCGTTCGCCGGGCGGCAGTTCCGGATCGGCGAGGGTGGTCTGGCCCGGGAGGGCAAGGACGAAGCTGTGCCCGCTGCCGTGCAGTCGCTGCGCCAGCGGTGCGGTGTCGCACAGGGCCGTCAGGTCGGCCACCACCGGCGCCGTCTGCCCGTCCGACCATGACGTCATCTCCTGGACCAGGCCCAGGGCGTGGGCCCACAGCGGCTGGGCCTGCGTCGTCCCGGGGATCTTCACCCGGTCGCGCACCGCCTGGTCGCCGGTGAACCGGGGGGGCAGGAAGAGCCGCCAGTCGACCGGCAGGTGCGCCTGCCCGGCGTCCAGGAACAGGCCCAGGCCCAGCTGGCAGTTGACGGTCCGCCCGGACTCCGGAAGGAAGCGCTGGTGCACACCGGCCGAGTAGTTGCCGCGCTTGGGCAGTACCGCCGGCGCCAGTGTCCAGGCCCGTACCGGCAGTGACTGGGCGGCCCAGCGGGTCAGTTCGCCGCGTACCGGGGCCCAGTCCCACGGGCTGGCGTTGACGAACTGATGCAGCGAAGCCGACGCCGCCTCCGAGCCGGTGACGGCGGCCGCCATCCGGCGCACGGTCTTCTTTCCGTGTGTCCGCAGCAGCCCCTGCAGATACGCATGCCCCCAACGCTGCTGGTCAGAGCGGTGCAGATGGCCGAACAGGCGCCGGGAAAGGTCCCCCAGCGGCCGGCCCGCCACCACGTCGGGCGTCTCGTGCATCGTCGTCACTGCAGGTCCCCTCCCAGGTGAGCGTTCGCTGCGTACACTAACAAACATAGAGAACGTTCGTTATATTTTTCTTCGATGGTTCGACTACTTGCCAAAGTTCAAGGAGAAAGTGCATGCAGGAACGGGCGGCAAAGACCCGCCAGGCCGTGCTGGAAGCGGCCGCCGAGGAGTTCGCCGAGCGCGGCTACGAAGGCGCTTCCCTCCAGCGGGTGGCCTGGCGGGCGGCGACTTCGATCGGCTCTCTGACCTTCCACTTCGGGCCCAAGACCGTCCTGGCCGAGGAGGTGTTCACGGCCGGGCGCGCCCGCTTCGGCTGCCTGGAAGGCCTCGCGGCCGCCGCCGATCCGTTGAGGGGACTGTGCACCCTGATCAGCTGTCTGGCCCGGCTGGCGCACGAGGACACCTTCGTGCGCGCCGCGCGCCGCCTGGAAGCCGACCGCCCCAAGGGCGCACCGCCGTTGGCCGAGGCCTGGCTTCCCGTGCTCCGTGGCCTGCTCGACCGGGCCTGCGGCGCGGACCGGCTCCGGGCCGGCGTGTCTCCCGAGGACGCCCTGACCCTGCTGGGGCATCTCGCGGAGGGCGCCATGGCCGCCGATGACGCGACCCGGGAATCGGTCTGGGACTCGGTCTGGGACGTCGTCCTGTACGGCCTCGCGGCCGACCGGCCGGGCCGGGCGGACCGTGCGGACCGTGCGGACCGTGCGGGCTCGATGTGGTGCGAGTCGGAACTCACCTGAAGAAGGGTTCCGACCCGCACCGCACGGGCGGTGGCTCAGGCGACCCGCACCGCACGGGCCGTGGCTCAGGCGGTCCGCACCGCACGGGCGGTGGCTCAGGCGGTCCGCAGCGCACTCGCCACCGCGCCCGCCACCTCGTCCAGGACGCCCGCGCCAGGGCCTGCCGCCAGCCGGCTACAGACCCAGGCGGCCCCGGCCCCGGCCTGCGGCCAGGCCTGGTAGGCGACTGAGCCGGGGCCCTGGTGGCCGAAGGCGCCGGAGCAGACGGCCGGGTGGAGGCCCTCGTCGAGGAGCTGCAGGCCGCCCTCGCCGTACGCGCTGATCCCGCCGAGCAGCGGATCCAGGCCCTCGACCCAGAAGCTCCGTGCCTGGTCGAGGGTGCGGCGCGACAGCAGCAGCGGTTCCTCGCCCGGGGCCCGTACGGCGTCCGCGGCCAGGATGCCCTGGAGCCGGGCCAGGCCGCGGGCCGACGCGTACGCCCCCAGCGAGGGGATGAGCGCGTAGCGCCGCCGGTTCTCGCTCCACACCCCGGCGTCCGCGGGGAACGGGGACGGGTTGTTCCACACCCGCCCGAAGAGGTCCGCCTCGCTGCTGTCCGCCCCGTGGCCCAGTGCCGGGACACGGGCGGAGAAGTCCGCGTCGTACGAGATCCGTGCGGCGTGCGGCAGTTGGTCGGGGACGAGGCCGAAATGGATGTCGAGGCCCAGCGGGCCCGCGATCTCCTCCAGGAAGAACAGGTCGAGATCGCGGCCGTCGACCCGGCGGATCACCTCGGCGGCGATCCACCCGGCGGTCCACGGCCCGTACAGCACGCCGCCGGCCCGCGGGTCGTCCTCCAGGCTGTGCAGTTCGAGCAGCGCGGCCATCATGTGCGGGTTCTCGATGTCCCGCTGGTCGAGGCCCGCCTCCATGCCGGGGAGACGGGCGGTGAACGTCAGCACGTCCCGCAGCGTCACCTTGCCCTTGCCGCGGATCGCGAACTCCGGCCAGTAGTCGGCGACGGGCCGGTCCAGTGCGAGCGCGCCCATGTCGGCGAGCAGGAGGACCGCCGTGGCCAGGATTCCGTGGGAGCCCGTCAGTACCGGCTGGAGGGTGTCGCCGGTCCACGGCGTCCCGGTGACCGGGTCGGCGGTGCCGTGCCACAGGTCGACGACCAGTTCACCGTCCCGTACGACCGTCAGCGCGGCACCCTGGGAACCGGGTGCGCCCGCGTCCCGGCAGGCCCGCTCGAAGGAGCGGCGCACGGAGGCGAACCCGGGCGCTGTGGTTCCGTAAACGTCGGTCGTCGTCGCCCGCGGCCGCGGGAGGACCTGCCGTACCAGAGAGGTCGTCATGGGGAGAACTCCAGAAGTGGTGGGGAGTCAGGGACAGTGGTGTGCGCGGTACGAGCCCGGGTTCGGCTCATGCCTCGGGGGCACCCGCCGGGTAGGGGAGGAACTCCAGGTCGGTCAGGTCCTGTTCGGTGAGGCGAAGCCGGTCACTGCCGAGGTTTTCCGCGAGGTGGTACGACGCCCTCGTGCCCGGCAGCGGCACCACGTGATCGCCGAGCCGCAGCAGCCACGCCAGGGCGACCTGTGCGGGGGTGACCTCGTGCCGGGCGGCCACGTGGGCGACGGCCTGCGTGAGCGCGTAGTTGTGGCGGATGGCGCGCGGGGCGAAGCGGGGCTGGGTGCGCCGCCAGTCGTCCAGGGGCAGGTCGTCGAACTGGGACAGCGCACCCGTCAGCAGGCCGCGGCCCAGCGGGGCGCCGGCAAGGAGTGCGATCCGGCGCTCCACCGCGTACGGCACGACGTCGTCGAGACCGCAGCGCGTGAACAGTGACACCTCGGCGGCCATCGCCGCCGCCTCGTGCACGGCTTCGGCGGCGCGGGCCTCCTGCACGGTGACGACGGGCAGCCCCAGCATGCGGATCTTTCCCGCCCAGACCTGCTCGGCCAGCGCACCCCAGCTCTCCTCCAGCGGTACGGCGGGATCGACGCGGCGCAGCAGGTAGAGGTCGATGTGGTCCACGTGCAGCCGGCGCAGGCTGTCGTCGACCGCGGTCCGCAGCGCCTGCGGACCGCCGGCCGGCCGCAGCGCGCCGTCAGCGTCGCCGAGCAGGCCGCCGCCGGTGCACAGCACCACCTCGTCGCGGCGCCCGCGGATGGCCTCACCGATCAGCCGCTCATTGTCCCCGGCCGCGTAGGCACCGGCCGTCTCGACGAGGTTGACCCCGAGGTCCACGGCCTCCTGGACCAGCGAAACAGCCTTGGTCTTGTCCCTCAGTGCTGGGGCGTAACGGTACGAAAGGCCCATGGCCCCGAGCCCCAGCCGGCCGACGACCGGCCCGTCCCTGCCCAATGTTGTGGTCCGCATGCTGCGAGAACTCCCTTCTGCAAGGAGGAAAGGCGACCACCTCATGGCAACAGCCCGGGGCGCCGAAGCACAGCAACCCGTTCCTACTTGCCGAACTTGGACGACTTCGGGAGGTTGTGACTTCGGGATGTCGGGCAGCGAAGGGCAAATGACACCGGCCCCCGCCCGCCGGGTGCGGCGGACGGGGGCGAAGGCTTCGGGAAGGTCTAGCGGCCGGCGGTCGGGCGCGGCTTGCGCAGCACCGTGAAGGCGACGGCGAAGGCGGCGGTGATGAGGCCCGCGCCGACCGCGAAGGCCAGGTGGTAACCGCCGGTCAGGGCCTCGCCGGTGGAGCGGCCCGCCTCGGTGAGGGACTCGGTGCGGGAGGCGGCCAGGGTGGAGAGGACCGCGACGCCGAGGGCCATGCCGATCTGCTGGGTGGTGTTGAAGAGGCCGGAGGCCAGGCCCGCGTCCTCCTCCTTCGCACCGGACATGCCCAGCGCGGTCAGGGCGGGCAGCGCGAGGCCGAAGCCGGCGGCGAGGAGCATCACGGGGAGCAGGTCGGTGAGGTAGTCGGCCTGGTCGGCCTGGCCGGGCACCCGGGTCAGCAGGCCGAGTACGCCGACGAGGAGCACCAGACCGGCCAGCAGGACGTTGCGCTCTCCGAAGCGGGCGTTGAGGCGGGCCGAGACTCCCAGCGAGACCACGCCGATGACGAGAGCGGCCGGGAGCATCGCGAGGCCGGTCCTGGCGGCGCCGTAGCCGAGGACGTTCTGCATGTAGAGCGCGACGAGGATCTGGAAGGAGAAGAGCGCGGCGATCATCAGCATCTGGACCAGGTTCGCGCCGACGACGCTGCGGGAGCGGAAGATCCGCAGCGGCATGAGCGGGTTCTCCGCCCTGGCCTGGCGGACGAAGAAGCCGGCGAGCAGGGCGAGTGCGAGGCCGCCCAGGACGAGCGTGTGGGCCGAAGCGGCCCCGTACTCCTCGACCTTGACGACCGCGTAGATCCCGGTCATCAGACCGGAGGTGACGAGCAGCGCGCCGAGGGTGTCCGCGCCGGCCCTGAGGCCGAGGCCGCGGTCGCCGGGCAGGGCGGGCAGGGCGACGAGGAGGGCTGCGACGCCGATGGGCAGATTGATGAAGAAGATCCAGTTCCAGGTGAGCGCCTCGGTGAGGACACCGCCGAGTACCTGCCCCAGCGAGGCGCCGGCCGCACCGGTGAAGCTGAACACGGCGATGGCCCTGGCCCGATCGCGTGGCTGGGTGAAGAGCGTGACGAGGATGCCGAGACTGACGGCGGCGGCCATCGCGCTGCCGATGCCCTGCAGGAACCGGGCGGCGATCAGGACGGCGGGGGAGGTGGCCAACCCGGCGAGCAGTGAGGCGGCGGTGAACACCCCCGTCCCCGCCAGGAACATCCGTTTGCGGCCCACCAGATCGCCCAGGCGGCCGGCCAGCAGGAGCAGCGAGCCGAAGGCGATCAGGTAGGCGTTGACGACCCAGCTCAGTCCGGCCGGGGTGAAGCCGAGGTCCTTCTGGATGGCCGGCATCGCGACGGTCACGATGCTGCCGTCGAGGACCGTCATCAGCATTCCGGTGGAGAGGACGCCGAGGGCGAGCCAGCGGGAGGGCGAGGGGGCGGGGGTGGCGGGGGCGGGGGCGGAGACGGGGGCAGTGGTGGTGGCAGACATCGCGGACTCTCCTGGCTCGGGCGGGCAACAAGAGAGACGCTAGCAGATGGTTTCGTTGCGGACTATCTTTTACGGATCGGGATTGGGGTCCGGGGGCCAGCTGAGGGCTGGGGTCGGGGGTGGGGTCATCCCTTCTGGCGTGCCCGCCGGACCGGCCTGGATCCTTCTTCCGGGACCTTCAGGTCTCCCGCGACCAGGCGGTTCAGTGCCCTGAGCAGCACCTCGCGCTCATCGTCGGGCAGGGTGTCGAGAGCGCTCTCGTGGACGCGGTCGACGATCTTCTGGCTCTGCTTCGCGACCTTCGCGCCCTCCGTGGTCACCGCGATGATCCGGGCCCGCCGGTCGGTGCTCGAAGGCTTGCGCTCGGCGAGGCCCGCCTTCTCCAGTGCGTCGACGGTCACCACCATCGTGGTCTTGTCCATGTCCCCGATCTCGGCGAGCTGCGCCTGGGTGCGCTCCTCTTCGAGGGCGTGGACGAGTACGCAGTGCATGCGCGGGGTGAGCCCGATCTCGCCGAGCTGCGCGCTCATCCGGGTCCGCAGGGCGTGACTGGTGTGGTCCAGGAGGTAGGACAGGTCCGGCTCGGTGCGTGTGGGTGTCATGGCTGTCATGCTCGCCAGGGTAACGGAATCCGATCCGTAGCGGACTATCCGCAAGTGGACTACTGGGGTTCCGGAGGGGGTTGGCGGGGTTCGCCAGCCGGGCAGTACGGGGCCCGTCAGTCTGCTGTCTGCTGGGTGCGGCGGGCGTACGCGCGGGCGGCGCGGGCGCGGTCGCCGCAGCGCGTGGAGCACCAGTGGCGCCGGCCGTGCCGCAGCAGGTAGCGGGTGCAGGGAGTGGAACCGCAGCTGGTGAGGCGGTCGGCGTCGGGCCCGGTGAGGAGGTCCGCGGCGTTGGCCGCGAGAGTCGCGAGCGCGCGGCCGAGGATCTCGTTGGTGGGGCACGGTGCCGCGCGGTAGGGGCCGTTCTTCTCGTCCCAGTACAGCAGGGGGGTCGTGGCAGCTCCGCTCAGCGCGTCGTTGACGGCGGACAGGGTCGAGGGCAGGGCGGGCAGTCCGTCGACGCGGGCGGCGAACAGCGCCCTGAGGTGTTCACGCAGCGAGCGCAGCTGTGCGGCGCACATCTCCCGCACCCCGGCGTCGGCCGGCGCGAGGCCGTGGTCGGTGAGCCACTGGCCGGCGGCCTCGGGGGTGCCGAGGAAATCGATGAAGTGCCCGCCGGGCAGCGCGACGGTGCTGTTGACGAAGTCGAGGGCGAGGTGGTCCGCCGCCCCCGGCGCGGGTGGCAGTACGGACTCGGAGGGCAGGGTCTCGCTCATGGATCTCATGGTACGGCTTGCCTTCATCCGTGAGGGACCGCTACCGTACTTCACGGATGAACCACTCTCTATCCGTGAGGTTTTGATGGCTGGCACCAGGACGACTCCCGAGCAGTTCCCCATCCGTGTCTTCGGCGGCCCGACCGCCCTTTTCGAATACGGCGGCCTGCGATTCCTGACCGACCCGACCTTCGACGCGCCCCGGGACTACCGCACGCCGGGCGGCCGGTTGACCAAGACGGCGCCCGCCTCCGCCTCGCCGGCCGACATCGGCCGCATCGACGTGGTCCTGCTGTCCCATGACGAGCACCCCGACAACCTCGACGATTCCGGCCGGGCACTCCTCGCCGACGTCCCGCTCACCCTCACCACCCCGGGCGGCGGGCAGCGCCTGGGGGCGGGCGCCAGGGGACTGGCCGACTGGGAGTCGGTCGACCTCGACCGCCCCGACGGCGGCACGGTCACCGTGACGGGCGTGCCCGCCCTCCACGGCCCCGGGGCCCGCGAGGAGGTCGAACCGTTCACCGGCCAGGTCGTCGGTTTCGTTCTGACCGGGGAGGGCCTGCCCAGCGTCTACGTCAGCGGCGACAACGCCTCGCTCGACCTGGTCAAGGAGATCGCCGGGCGCTTCGGCCCGGTGGACACCGCCGTCCTGTTCGCCGGGGCTCCCCGCTTCCCGGTGCTCTTCGACGGTGCGCCGATCGTCCTCGACAGCGCACAGGCCGCCGAAGCCGCCGGGATCCTCGGCGCCCGCCGGGTGGTTCCCGTCCACTACGACAGTTGGGCCCACTTCACCGAGGGCCGGGACGAACTGACAGCCGCTTTCGCCGACGCGGGGCTGGCCGACCGCTTGGACCTGGGCCGACAGGTCTGACAGGGGTGAGCGGGGTGACGGGCTGACAGGGGTGACCGGAACTCCCCGGTGACCCCTTGCGTTTGCCTGTCTTTGGCGCGGAGGATACGTTCTCCGACGCTGAGGAACGGTGCCGTCCGGGGTGGCTCGCTCCCCTGAGGGAGTGGAATGAGGCTCACGGACGCGGACCACGCGGGGCTGGTCGTGGCGGCGCAGGCCGGTGACGACCGGGCGCGCGAGGAACTGATCGCCGCGTACCTGCCGTTGGTCTACAACATCGTCGGGCGAGCGCTGAGAGGACATGCCGACGTCGACGACGTCGTCCAGGAAACCCTGCTGCGCGTGGTGCGTGACCTGCCTGCTCTGCGTACCCCGGAGAGCTTCCGGTCCTGGCTGGCGGCGATCACGCTCCGCCAGATCAGCACCCACAGGCAACGGCAGCACGCCTTCGCCCACCGGACCGCGGCCATCGACGAGGCAGAGCAGATACCGGACGCCGGTGCCGAACCCGACGACGTGACGATCCTGCGACTGCATGTGTCGGACGAGCGCCGGCGGGCCGCCGAAGCCGGCCGGTGGCTCGATGCGGACCATCAAGTGCTGCTGTCGCTGTGGTGGCAGGAATGCGCCGGCTCGCTGACCCGTGACGACATCGCCGCAGCGACGGGGCTCACGGTCGCCCACGTCGGAGTGCGGGTGCAACGCATGCGCGAGCAGCTGGAACTGAGCCGGACGATCGTCGCCGCACTGGAGGCCGACCCGCGCTGTCCGCAGTTGGCCGAGACCGTCACAGGCTGGGACGGTTCCCGTGCTTCGGTGTGGCGCAAGCGGATCGCGCGGCACACCCGTGAATGCCCGCTCTGCGCGGCGACCACGGCAGAACGGATTCCGGCCGAACGACTGCTCCTCAGCCTCGCGCCGCTGACGGTCCCGGCTGGGCTCGTCACCGCGCTGGTCGCCAAGGGCCTGCTGTCGGGTACGGCAATGAGTACCGCCGGACTGGCCACGGCACACGCCGCCGTCGGCACGGCGGCCGGGGGAAGTGGTCTGTACGGCGCGCTGGTCGGCAAGCTCTCCGCGGTGACTGCTCATCCGCTGATGAGCCTCGCCGCCGGCGCGGTGGTCGTCGCCGGGACCGCCACCTATGTGACCTGGCCCGAACCTTCGCACCGGGCGCCCGGCGTCCACGCCGCTCCCACGGCCGGCAGTCCCACGCCGGTCCCGTCGCGCACCACCTCGCCGGCCGGACCGCCCCCGGCGAGTCCGTCCGCCGTCGCAGGAACCGTTCCGCTGGGTGCACAGTCGCTGGAGTCCGTGGACGAGCCCGGCCTGTACCTCACGTACGCCGGTGACTTCGCGACGCTCGCCACGGCCTCCGCGTCCAGCAGCGCGCAGACACGGCAGCGGGTCACCTTCCTGGTCGTCCGGGGGCTGGCCGACACCCGGTGCGTCACCTTCCGCGCCGCCGACGGCCGCTATCTGCGCCACCGTGAACTGCGGCTACGGCTGGGCGCCCACGACGGCAGTGAACTCTTCCGGGAGGACGCCACCTTCTGTCCGAGCCCCGGGGCGGTCGCCGGATCGGTGACCCTGCACGCGCACAACTACCCGGGCTCGGTCCTCCGCCACCGCGGCGGTGGCATCTGGCTCGACGGCTCCGACGGCACTCGGGCCTTCGCAGGCCAGGCTTCCTTCACCGTGCGCGGGGCCCGGGGCTGAGAACCGCGAATCCGTAGCGACGACGGGGCCGCAGGGCCTGGCATAACGCTTTTCGCCCGCGAGATGGATCACTGGGCAATCGTCCTGGCGGCGCGACTTTTCCGTTACGGGAGCGGGAGTCCGGGAGCCTCCACTCAGTGACGCATCCCCTGAAGAGAGCCGCTCCCATGACGCGACACATCCCCCGGACCAGAGTGACCCGCGAGCCCCGAGGAGAATCATGAAGGGCCTGCACCGGCTCAGCCGGCGTCGCCGGACCCTGACGACAGGAGTGGCGGCCGCAGCGCTGGTGGCCGGTGTCGTGACGCTCCTGCCCAGCTCCGCCGGAGCCGCGTCCCTGGGTACGCAGGCGGCGCCCTCGGGCCGCTACTTCGGCACCGCGGTGGCCGCCGGCAGGCTCGGCGACCCGGCGTACACCGCGATCGCGGACCGGGAATTCAACATGGTCACCCCGGAGAACGAGATGAAGTGGGACGCCATCCAGCCGTCCCGCGGCAAGTTCAACTTCGGCCCCGCCGACCGGATCGTCGACCGTGCCAAGGCGAACGGCCAGCGGCTGCGCGGCCACACCACGGTCTGGCACTCACAGCTCCCGGCCTGGGTCAGCTCCATCGGCGACGCGGGCACGCTGCGCGGCGTGATGAACAACCACATCACCACCACGATGACCCACTTCAAGGGCAAGCTCTACGCCTGGGACGTGGTCAACGAGGCGTTCGCCGACGGCCCCGGCGGCCGGCTCCGCGACTCGGTGTTCCAGAAGGTGCTGGGCAACGGCTTCATCGAGGAAGCGTTCCGCACCGCACGGGCGACCGACTCATCGGCCAAGCTCTGCTACAACGACTACAACATCGAGAACTGGTCGGACGCCAAGACCCAGGGCGTCTACCGCATGGTCAAGGACTTCAAGTCCCGCGGCGTGCCCCTCGACTGCGTCGGATTCCAGAGCCACTTCGGGGCCGGCGGCCCGCCGTCCAGCTTCAAGGCCACCTTGTCCCGGTTCGCCGCCCTGGGCGTCGACGTGCAGATCACCGAGCTGGACATCGCCCAGGCGTCGCCCGCCCACTACGCCGACGCGGTCAACGCGTGCCTGTCCGTGGGCCGGTGCACCGGCATCACGGTGTGGGGTGTCCGGGACAAGGACTCCTGGCGCAGCCGCGAAAGCCCCCTGCTGTTCGACAACGACGGCAAGCCCAAGGCGGCGTACACCGCCGTCATGAACGCCCTCAATTCCACCCCGGGCACCCACCCGGGCACCACCCCTGGCACCACTCCGGGCACCACTCCGGGCAAGCCGGCCGACGGGGCCGGTGGCGGGGAGATCAAGGGCGCCGCCTCCGGCCGCTGTATCGACATCAACAACTCCACCACCGTCAACGGCACCCAGGCACAGCTGTGGGACTGCAGCGGACAGGCCAACCAGCGCTGGACCTACACCGCAGGCAAGCAGCTGAAGACGTACGGCAACAAGTGCCTGGACGCCAAGAACAAGGGCACCGCCAACGCCACCGCCGTGGTCATCTGGGACTGCAACAGCGGTGCCAACCAGCAGTGGAAGATCAACGCCAACGGCACCGTCAGCGGCGTCCAGTCCGGGCTGTGCCTCGACGCCGTCGGCGCGGCCACCGCCAACGGAACGAAGATCCAGCTGCACTCCTGCGCTTCCGTCGGCAACCAGAAGTGGACCGGCCCGGCCGGGAAGCCGACCCCTCCGCCGACGGGCGCCGCGTGTGCCCTTCCGTCGAACTACCGGTGGAATTCAACGGGTTCCCTGGCGCAGCCGGCGAACGGCTGGGTCTCGCTGAAGGACTTCACCAGCGTGATGCACAACGGCAAGCATCTGGTCTACGCGTCGAACTCCACGGGACCGAAGTACGGCTCGATGGCGTTCAGCCCCTTCACCAACTGGTCGGACATGGCGTCCGCAGGTCAGCAGGGGATGAGCCAGCCCACGGTGGCACCCACGCTGTTCTACTTCGCGCCCAAGAAGATCTGGGTGCTGGCGTACCAGTGGGGTTCGTGGCCCTTCATCTACCGCACGTCGAGCGACCCCACCAACCCCAACGGCTGGTCCGCGCCGCAGCCGCTGTTCACCGGCAGTATCACCGGCTCCCTCACCGGTCCGATCGACCAGACCCTGATCGCCGACGACCAGAACATGTACCTGTTCTTCGCCGGTGACAACGGCAAGATCTACCGGGCGAGCATGCCGATCGGGAACTTCCCGGGCAGCTTCGGTTCGTCGTACACGACGGTCATGAGCGACACGGAGGCCAACCTGTTCGAGGCACCCCAGGTCTACAAGGTTCAGGGCAGGCAGCAGTACCTCATGATCGTCGAGGCGAAGGGTGCGAAGGGGCGCTACTTCCGCTCGTTCACGGCCTCCAGCCTGAGCGGTTCATGGACCCCGCAGGCCGCGACCGAGAGCAACCCCTTCGCGGGCAAGGCCAACAGCGGTGCCGCCTGGACCAACGACATCAGCCACGGTGACCTGGTCCGCAACAACCCCGACCAGACCATGACCGTCGACCCCTGCAACCTGCAGTTCCTCTACCAGGGCAAGTCGCCCACCTCGAACGACCCCTACGACCGGCTGCCGTACCGGCCGGGCGTCCTCACCCTGCAGCGCTGACCGCCTGGGCGGGCCGCACCGGATCGTGTAAGCGGCCCGCCCCGGATCTTGTACAAGTCTACGAAGAGCCGTCTCAGCCTGCGGATCTCTTCATGCCTTCCACCCCTATCCGGCGCCGCTCGGCCCGCTGTGTACTCCTCACACCAGTGGCTACGAAGCGAGGGATTTCCCTCGTCCGACAAGGAGTTCTCGTGGGGATCCAGCGGAAGCACACCATGTACCACTCGACGGTCGTCGATGCCGGTCCTGACGCCGTATGGGCCGAGGTGCGCGACGCCCTGAACCTGGTGAAGATCGTGTCCGGCGACGCGGTGAGGGACGTGTGCTGGGCCGAGGGCGGCTCGGCGGAGCGGGTGCCGGCGCGGTACGACTTCACTCTGGTGTTCTGCGACGGCCTCGTCCAGCAGGAGATCGCCGGGCGCGACGAGGTGGAGCGGTCCCAGACCTACCGGGCCGTCGCGCCGACGACGGGTGTCGACGCCTACGTCGCCACCATTCGCGTCCGGACGATCACCAACGACCCGGAGCGCAGTTTCTTCGACTGGACAAGGGAATTGACGATCGCCGAGGACGCCGATCCCGAAGTCGTCGAAGGGATCATCGCCATGATGGCGCATCAGACCGACTCCGTACGGGACCACTTCGCGGCGGCGGGCAAGTAACCTGGAGTAGCGGCAGGGCGGCAACCAAGGGTGGCGGCGGATCTTGTAGAAGTCTACGAAGGGCCGTCTCAGCCTGCGGATCTCTTCATGCCTTCCGTCACTGGCTGACTCCGCTCCGTGGACTGTCTACTCCTCAACGGCTCGCAACAAAACGGCAGTTGCGGCCGAGCGCCCGTTGTTACGACGCAGGGGAGAAAGCCTTGACCGAGACGTTGGCCGAACGGCACATAGAGATCTCATGGCCCGAGCTGGGTGTCACCGTCACCGCCGAACTCGACGACCGCAACCCCGCGTTGGCCGACGCGCTGTGGGAGTCATTGCCCTACCAGAGCCTGCAGGGGCACGCGTTGGTGGCGGGCGAGCACCTCTACCACGCGGCGCCGATCCCCTCGCTGCTGCATCTGCCCGCCGCGTACAAGATCGCCGACCGGCGTGAGGCACCCGACGGGACGGTGTTCTGTTCCGCGCTGCAGCATCTGGGCATCAAGTACGGCACGTTGAGCGAGCCGATGCCGGCGGCCCCGGTGGGCCGGATCCGGGCGGCGGACCTGGGGGGTCTGCGCGAAGCCGGGCGTGCGGTGTGGGATTCGGTCTATTCGACGAAGAAGCCGGCCCTGGTGGAGGTCCGCAGGGTGGGGGAGGAGGGCGGTCACCGCATTCCCCGGCTGACGGCTGCCGATCCTGACGCGAGCCGGCTGATCCAGGACGTGCACGCCGAGACGGAGAAGATCTGGCTGGCCGGGCCGCCCGAGCTCATCGACCTGCACGAGGGGCGGATCGCTTCCGGGGCCGGGAGCTTCGAAACCGTCCTGCCCACCCTGCTGTTCGTCAACGGCGAGACCCGCCCGCTGGGGTACGCCACCTACGGCGGTCTGATCCGGGGCGCGGTCGCGGACATGCCGATGGACGCCCTGCACCAGATGACGCGCCTCTTGATCGGTGTCCCGGCCGAGTTCCTGGGCTACTGCGGGCTGGAGAAGCTATGGGCCTTCACCCAGCGCTTCCTGTCCTGCGTCGACCGCCTCGACCGGGCCGATTTCCTGGCCGTGGCAGGCCAGTTGGCCCTCTACATCAATTGCCTGGGCGGCTGGAACCTGCATCTGTACCCGTGGGACAGCGGAGACCACCTGCGCCGGCAGCGCCCCGTCGAAGCGGGCCGGCAGGCATGAAAACCGTCCTGCCCGACCGTACGGACGTCCTCGTCATCGGCGGCGGCGTCATCGGCACCTCGATCGCGTGCCATCTCGCCGAGTCCGGCGTCGGCACCGTCCTGCTGGAGCGCGGCACGCTCGGATCGGGGGCGTCCGCGGCCACTGCGGGCGTGGTGCGTACGTACTTCCCCGGCGACGCCCGCACCGGCAGCCTCGCCGTCCGCAGTACGCAGGCGTACCACGCCTTCGCCGAGCGGACCGGAACTCCCCTGGGCCTGGAGCGTGTGGGGTTCCTGGTGCTGTTCACCGAAGAGCGCCAGGTGGAGGAGTTCCGACGCGATCAGGCCGCCCAGCGGGCCGCGGGAGTGGACGTCGAGCTGGTGTCCGCGGCCGAGGCGGCGCGGCTCAACCCGCTGCTCGACGAGCGCAGCATCCTGGCGGCGGCCTGGTCGCCCGAGGCCTACTCGTGCGACCCCGCCGCGATCGTGCGCGGCTACGCGGCAGCGGCCCAGGAGGCCGGCGCCGTCCTCCGTACGGAAACACCCGTCACCGGCATCGACCTCGACGGGCGGGTGCACACGCCGGCGGGCAGCATCCTCGCCGAGACCGTCGTCTGCGCGGCCGGGCCCTGGTCGGGAACGGTCGCCGCGATGGCCGGTGTCGACCTTCCCGTGGCGCCGGACCCCATCGAGCTGCTGCTCACCGATCCGCCCGCCGCCGGGCCCGCGTCCGCCGCGCTGCCGATGACCCTGCACCCCTCCAGCCTGCGGATCCGTACCTGGAAGGACCGCCTCCTCGTCGGTATGGGGCGGCCGGGCCCGGACGAATCCCGCAAGGAGTGGCTGCGGAGGCTGTCGGACCAGCTCGGCACCACCTACCCGGCTCTCGCCGGCATCCGCGTGCACCGGGGGTGGAGCGGGTCCCTCGACGCCAGTCCGGACGGGGCCGCCTTCATCGGCCGGGATCCCGCCCGCCCCTTCGTCTACGCGGCAGGGTTCTCCGGCCAGGGACTGTGCCAGGCGCCCGCGGCCGGAGAGATCGTCCGCGACCTGCTGGCGGGCAAGCAGTCCTGGACCGACACGGCCGGCCTTTCCGCCGACCGCTTCACCATCGGGACCGCACAGCCGGCGCAGTCGGCGCAGTCGGCAAGCAAGAGAAGGAAAACACCATGATTGTCTTGGGGTGGAACGGTTTCACCCGTGTCTCGGACTTCTTTGCCGAGAACTTCGGTGCGGTCGGCAAGGAAAAGCACTATCTCCTCGGTCACGACGCGGGCGCATCGCTCCTCGTGGACGGCGAACTGGTCGCCGCCGTGGAGGAGGAGCGACTCAACCGGGAAAAGAAGACCACCGATTTCCCCGTCAATTCGGTGAATTGGTGCCTCGAAAGAGCAGGGCTGCAATTCTCGGACATCGACCTCATCGCCATCCCCTGGAACTGGTCCGACGAGGTCCAGGACCAGATACTCTCCTCCATCTCCTCCGCACCGATGGAGCCCTCGGTGCAGCAGTATCTCGTGGACAGCATGCACAAGCTGTTCGTCGAGGTCGTGAGCCCCGAGGCGGTCCTCGCGGACTTTGCCGCACGTACCGGCTTCACTCCCGATCCGGACAAGGTGGTGTTCGTACCGCACCACTTCGCTCATGCGATGACCGGCTACTACCTGGCGGGAATGAAGGACAGCGCATTCCTCGTCAGTGACGGCCGGGCCGAAATCTTCTCGTCATTGATGGGTGAAATCCGTGACGGGGAGATTCGGGTGTTCGACGAGTCGACCATCGGCGCGGAACATTCGATCGGGCTCCTGTTCGGCGCGATTACGCGATTCCTGGGCTTCGTGCCCAACAACGACGAGTACAAGATCATGGGTCTGGCCGGATTCGCCGAGCCGCCGGTACCGAATCCGTTCCTTGAGAACCTCGTCGAATTGCATGAGGACGGGCGTTATAGCTTCAGCAGTCCTCTGCGGACGGACGACCCCCGCAGCCTGGAGCCCCTGTTCGAGCAGTGGTTCGGTCCGGCGCAGGACACCCGCGCGTACATGGCCGAGGTGGCCTCCGCGGCGCAGGAGATGCTGACCGTCGTCACACGCCACCAGGTCAGCGCGCTGGAATCCAAGTCGGATCTGAACCACCTGCTCTTCGAAGGCGGTGTGGCGCTCAACTGCCTCAACAACACCCCGCTGTTCGAGGGTTCGCGGTTCGACGACATGGACGTGAGCTTCGGCGCCAGCGACACGGGCATCGTCATCGGCGCCGCCGTGCACGCCTGGATCAGCCATCCGGACACCGTCGGAAAGGTGAAGTCCGCGCCGCAGGTCACCCCGTACCTGGGACCGGAGTACGACGACTCGACGATCGAGCGGACCCTGCGGGAATTCGGCGGCCGGGTGCGATGGCGCAGGCTGGCCGACGACGAGGTGGTCGACCAAGTGGCGAAACTGCTCACCGAGAAGGTGGTCATCGGCTGGTACGAGGGCCGGATCGAGCACGGCCCCCGGGCCCTGGGCCACCGCAGCATCCTTGCGAACCCGAACTTCCCGGACATCAAGGACGTCATCAACACCAGGGTCAAGCACCGCGAACCGTTCCGTCCGTTCGCACCGATCGTGCTGGAGTCGGACGCCCCGAAAGTCTTCGACATGGGCCGCAAGACCCGGTCGCCGTACATGACGTTCGTCTTCCCGGTGCGGCCCGAATTCCGCGACGTACTCCCGGGCGCGACGCATGTGGACGGCACGTCCAGGGTGCAGACGATCACCGATCGGGACACCCCGCGGCTGGCGGCTCTGCTGCGCCGGTTCACCGCACTGACGGACGTTCCGTGTCTGCTCAACACCTCGTTCAACGTGGCGGGCGAGCCGATCGTGTGCACCCCGGCCGACGCGCTGAACTGCTTCCTCGGCACGGAGATCGACTACGTGGTGCTCGGCAACTACCTCGTGACGAAGGCCGGGCCGTCCGCCGGTCCCACCCAGGAATCGGCCGCTTGAGCGCGGAGCCCGCCGACCGGATCAGCGGGCCGTCCCCGGCAGGGCCGTCCCCGGCAGGGCCCGCCCCGGCCGGGCTCGCCGACCGGGGCGCGAGAACCACGCTCGTACTGATGCGGCACGGGGAGACGGCGCTGACGCCGGAGAAGCGGTTCTCCGGCAGCGGCGGGGCCGACCCGTCGCTGTCGGCTGCCGGGCGGCGGCAGGCCGGGGCGGCCGCCGCGATGCTCGCCGCGCGCGGGACGGTGCAGGCGGTCGTGTCCTCACCGCTGCGGCGCTGCCGGGAGACCGCCGAGGCGGCGGCCGTAAGGCTGGGTCTTGAGGTACGGGTCGACGAGGGACTGCGCGAGGCGGACTTCGGGGCCTGGGAGGGGCTGACGTACGCCGAGGTGCAGCAGCGCCGCCCGGACGAGCTGGCGGCGTGGCTGCGCTCGCCGACGGCCGCGCCGTCGGGCGGTGAGTCCCTCGACGACGTGGCGCGGCGGGTGGCACCGGCGCGGGACGAGCTGCTGGCCCGGTACGCGGGGCGGACCGTGCTGGTCGTCTCGCACGTGGTGCCGGTGCGGCAGCTGGTCCGGCTGGCGCTCGGGGCGCCGCCGGAATCGCTGTTCCGGATGGAGATCGCGGCGGCTTCAGTGTCGGTGGTGGCGTACGACGCGCAGGGAAATGCCTCGCTGCAGTCGCTCAACGACACCTCGTACTTGCGGTGAGATCACGAGCGGACCGGCTCTTGTAGAAGTCTACGAAGAGCCGGTCTCAGCCTGCGGAGTTTTCATGTCTTCCACTCCTAGCTGTCACCGCTCGGTTGGCTGTGTACTCCTCAACACAGGGTGCAACAGAGCAAAGGTGCGACGAGGCGAGGGGCGAGCGCGTGGACTTCCTCCGACCCGCCCCACGGGCGGATGAGCAGGCCGGGTCCGGGGCCGAGGCCCATGCTGGAAGGGGCACGGCATGAGCGCACCCGATTCCCCCGGATCTTCCTGAATCCCCTATCCCGGCTTTCACCGGCTTTCACCGGCTTTTATCGACTTTCACCGACCTTCACCGACCTTCACCGACACCGATCTTCACCGAACCGAGGAGTCACCGTGACCGCGCACGCCCAAGAGAAGAGCATCCAGGAACTTGAGCGCGCCTGGATGGACGAGGTCATCGGGCTGGCCACCACCAGCGTCCGCAACGGCGGCGGTCCGTTCGGTGCCCTGGTCGCCAAGGACGGCGAGATCGTCGCGATCGGGAACAACCAGGTCACCGCGAACCTGGACCCGACGGCGCACGCCGAGGTGAGCGCGATGCGTGCCGCCTGCAAGGAGCTGAACACCTTCTCGCTCGAAGGCTGTGTCCTGATCACCTCGTGCGAGCCCTGCCCGATGTGTCTCTCGTCCGCACTGTGGGCGCGGGTCGACCGGATCGTCTTCGCCGCCGACCGGGACGACGCCGCGGTGGCCGGTTTCGACGACCGCAAGTTCTACGACCTGTTCGAGAAGAAGCCCCAGTCGGCCTGGCCGGCGACGATCGAGCAGCTGGCCATGGCGAACCGTACGGAGCCGTTCGACGCGTGGCTGGCCAAGTCGGACCGCATCGACTACTGAGGTCCCGCTGTCGAGGGCCGCTGTCGAGGGCCGCTGTCGAGGCCCCCGCTGCCGAGGTCCCGTTCCGTTGGATCAGCCCCAGGTCACACTCGCTGTGACCTGGGGCTGACCCATGTCCGGGCCCCGGTGCGCCTACGACACGTCCTGCGGATACCAGCGCAGCTCGACCGTGTTCCCGTCCGGGTCCTGTACGTACAGGGACTGGGCGTCGCCGCGGGCGCCGAAGCGGGGGACCGGGCCTTCCAGGACCGTGAAGGTGCCGGAGTCGATGACCGCCTGCCAGTCGAGGGGGTCGACGGTCAGACAGATGTGGTCGACGTTGGACTCGCCGCGCGGGCGGCTGAACAGGTCAATGATCGTTGCTGAGTTGACGCGCACGGAGGGAAACGGGACCTTGCCCGCCCGCCACTCCTCCACGCGCACCGGTTCCAGGCCGAGGGGCCCGGTGTAGAAGGCCAGGGAGCGTTCCACGTCCTGGACGTTGAGTACCAGGTGATCGAAGTCCTTCACATGCAGCTGAGGGAGAGACATGGAGGGAATCAAGCAGGGGGGAGTGGCGGCTGTCAATGAGCGGGGACGGCTGTCAACTGGGCGGGCGCTGGGTCCAAACCTCCAGCTCGGGGCGGCCGTTGGCGGCCGGGATGCGGTCCGTGCGGCTCCAGCGCCAGGCGTCGTACGCCGCCTTGGCCGCCGTGTTGGAGGGCTCGATGAGCGTGGTGACGAGCTCGGCGTCGACCCGTACGAGCAGTCGCTCCTGGAGGCGTTCGGCGACCTTCTGGCGGCGGTACGCGGGGGCGACCATCAGGTCGGCCACGTTGAACACCCGCCCTGAGTCCGCGAGTTGGCCGATCTCGGGCGGGGCGATGTCATGGCGTCCGTACCACCAGGAGCCCTGCCGGTCGGGGAGATAGCCGTAGATGCAGCCGACCAGGGCGGTGGCGGTGCTGGCGATCAGCAGGTCGAAGCCCGGTCGCTGGACGTCGGCCGCGAAGCGCGTCAGGAAGGCGGTCCGGTCGTGGAAGGCCGGGTCGTCCGGGGGCACCGGTTCGTACGGATTGCGCCGCGGGGCCGTACTGCTGCTGTCGCGGTACGTCAGTTCGTACAGATCCGCGATGGAATCCCGCTGTTGGTCGGCCTGCCATCTGCTCAGCCGACGGAAGAACACCTCTGCCACTACTGCCATGCCCACAGCGTGACAGTGGGGAGCGGGTTGTGGAACAGGACCTACGCCGACTGCCCGAGCGCCGCCTCTATCTGGGCGGTGACCTCCGCACCGGGCAGCGGGCGGCCCGCGCGGTCGAAGCCGTGGATCGAGGTCTCGCCGAGGCGGACCGTGGGGGTGCCGCGGACCCCGCTGCGGCCGAAGGCCTCGGCCACCGAGACCGCCCAGGGGACGTACGTACCGGAGATGGTCGCCTCGCGGAAGGCGGGCGCGACCAGGCCCACGGACTCGCCGACCCGGAGCACGACCGAGGGGTCGCCGTAGGAGTCGACGCTCTCGTCGGGCTGCTGTGCGTAGAGGGCCTCGTGCAGGGTCTTGAAGTCCTGCTGGCCCTCGTTGAGCGCCGCACCCGCCGCGTTCAGCGCCGTCGTGGAGCCACGGCCGCCGAGCATGGAGTCGAGGAGCGCCGCGAAGTGGTACTCCAGGCGCAGCCGGCCGTCGTCCGCGAAGCGGCGGATCGCGGCGCCCGCGCTGTGCTCCAGGCCCGCGCAGTACGGGCAGCGGAAGTCCTCGTAGAGGGAGAGGACCGGGAGCGCGCCCGCCTCTCCGTACGGGACGACAAGACCGGACTCGCCCGTGGTGTGCGCGGGCGTCCGGGGCTGCTGGGGGGACTGCGACGACTGCGCGGACTGCGACGACTGCGACGACTGCGACGACTGCGGGGACTGGGACGGCGCGGGCTGCTGCGACATGGACCGGGCTCCTTTTCGTCCCTCCCAGATACGCACAGGGGGGCGGGCGGCGCATCTCCAGCCGGTGGTGGTGGCGGTGCTGGTGGTGGTGCCGGTGTCGGTGCCGGTGGGCGTGGAACTTACTTGGCGTCCGCATAGCACTCCACCGCCGCCACCGTGAAGGGGAACCGCACCGGGGTCTCCCCGAAGGTGATCCGCCCGGCCAGCTCACCGGCCGCGCGGATCGCCTCAGCGACCGCTTCCGTCTCCTGCGCCGGGCAGTGCACGATCACCTCGTCGTGCTGGAAGAAGACCAGCTCGGCCTTCATCCCCGCCGCGTGCAGGGACTGCCGCAGCGCCGCCAGCATCAGCAGCGCCCAGTCCGCCGCACTGCCCTGGACGACGAAATTGCGGGTGAAGCGGCCCCGGGCGCGGTTGTTGCGCGAGGCGTAGCCCGGGGTGAACTCGCCTTCGGCCACAAGCGCTTCGTCCGGGTCCTGCGGGATTCCCGCCTCCCCGGCGTCGTCGTCCGAACCCGCCGCCGGCGGGCACGTCCGGCCCAGCCACGTGCGGACGAGCCGGCCCTCCTCGCCCGCTCGGGCCGCGTCGTCCACGAACTGCACGGCACGCGGGAACCTCCGGCGCATCGCCGCCAGGTTCTTCAGGCCGTCGCCGGAGGTCTGCCCGTACACCGCGCCCAGCACGGCGAGCTTCGCGGCCTCGCGGTCACCGGAGAAGGCCCGGTCGGAGACGGCCTTGTAGAGGTCGCCCGGCTGGCCCGCGACGTCCATCAGGCCCGGGTCGCGGGAGATCGCGGCCAGGACGCGCGGCTCCATCTGGTCGGCGTCGGCGACCACCAGGCGCCAGCCCTCGTCGGCGACGACCGCGCGCCGGATGACCTTGGGGATCTGGAGCGCTCCGCCACCGTTGGTCACCCAGCGGCCGGTCACCGTGCCGCCCGGCAGGTACTCGGGTCTGAAGCGGCCGTCGCGCACCCAGTCCTGGAGCCAGCCCCAGCCGTGCGCGGTCTGGATCCGGTAGAGCTTCTTGTACGCGATCAGCGGGGCGACGGCCGGGTGGTCGATCTCTTCGAGCTCCCAGCGCCGGGTCGATTTGACCTTGATCCCGGCCTGCGCGAACGCCTTGATGACGTCGGCCGGCAGCTCGGGGCGGACCCGGCGGCCGAACGCCTCCGACACCTGGTCCGCCAGCTCGGCCATCCGGCGTGGGTCGCCGCCGCCCGCGTACCGCTCGCCGAGGAGCTCGTCCAGTACGGACCGGTGGACGTCGGCCCGCCAGGGCAGCCCTGACTGGTTCATCTCGGCGGCGACGAGCATCCCGGCGGACTCGGCGGCGGTCAGCAGGCGCATGCGGTCCGGGTGGTCGGCCGCGTCGTGCCGGCGGACCTGGTCCTCGTACACCTGGAGGAGGGCCTCGAAGGGGAGGTGCACCGGCTGCGGCTCGAACAGCGAGGACTGGGAGCCGGGCTCGGCGGCGCGCTGCGGGGGATCGGGCGGTACGGGCAGGTGGTGCAGGCGGGCGTACGAGGCCGCGGCGGAACGGGGCTCGCCCAGGCGGCCCGCGTGGCCGAGGAGGAGGAGCTCGGCGTCCTCGATGTCGTAGCAGCGGGAGACGCGGACGCCGGCGGCGAGGAGGCGGGGGTAGATCTCGGGGGTGGAACGCCAGACCCAGCGGGTCGCCGCGGGGCGGGAGCGGACGGCTTCGGCGAGGTCCGGTTCGTGGCAGGGGGTGGCGGCGGGGCGGCCGGCCCGGGTCAGTGGGGCCAGCAGCGCCCCGCCGCCTTCCGTCGCGGCGACAGCCCACCGGTCGTTCATGAGATCGAGTGTGGCAGGGGGGTCTGACAATGCGCCGCGACCGGGCGGAAGGGGGTGCGGGAGAGGTGCGGGCCGGCGCGTGGGGAGGCGGGGGCGCCCTTGTGTCGTACGGGCGTTCACGCTATCTACACGCATTCCCCTGCTCCTGGCGCACAACTTCTCGGCAGTCCCACCAGTCACATGGGTGTGTGAATGTCCGTACCGGAAGAGGAGCTCCATGAACGTCCGTCATGTCCTGGCCGCCGCGGTGGCGACAGCAGCTCTGTCCGCCACCATGGCGCCCGTCGCGTACGCCGCGGACGCACCTGCGGAGTTGCCCTCCTGCAGCGACGTCTCCATGGGTGGCGGCGGCTACGAGCAGAAGCTGATCAAGGCGACCATGTCGGAAGTGGCCGGACCCATCGTCGCCGGCGGCGACTGGTCCCCCTACACCGTCACGGTGACCAGCACCTCCGCCGACGAGCTGAAGAACGTCGGCCGGGGCGTGACCGTCGCGCGCCAGACGGAGAACGGTGAGGACCAGCCAGGACCCTGGATGGACGTCGAGTACAAGTCGAAGGAGACCGGCCAGTGGGTCGCCCTTGAGGGGAACGGCGGCCCGCTGGCGGACCTCGGCACGCTGAAGCCGAAGGAGTCGGTGAAGCAGGAACTGCGGCTGCGGGCCGCCAAGGACATTCCCGCGGTGATCAATTTCATCGACTCGTTCTTCACGGCCTACGTCGACGACGTCTACGTCAACCCGTCGTCCGGTGTGAAGACCCCCTGCCGCGGCAGTTCGGGCGCGATGGACACCTTCGGGGTCAAGCCGGCCGGGACGACCCCGGAGCCGACCCGCACTCCCGGTCCGAAGCCCACTTCGAGCGCCACGCCGACCACCAGGCCGACTGCCACGGTGACTCCGTCCGGCGGTCCTTCGGTGACTCCGGCAGGCAAGCCCACCGCGACCCCGAGCACCGTCCCGACGGCCACCGGGTCGGCCGCCGCCACCCCGCAGCTCGCGGGCGGTACGGGCGTCGCGGGCGGTACGGGCGGTACGGGCAACCTCGCCTCCACCGGCACCTCCGGCGCCCTGCCGGTCGTCGGCCTCGCCGGTGGCGCCGCGGTGTTGCTGGGTGTGGCAGCGATGATCGTCGTACGGCGCAAGGGACGCGCGCAGCAGTAGCGGCGGCCCGCAGCCCCCGCCAGTAGCACTGGAGGTAGCGGTAGCGGTAGCGACGGCCCGCAGCCCACGTCAGTAGCACTGGAGGTAGCGGTAGCGGTAGCGGCGGTCCGCGCACGTGGATGTACGGCCGCACGGCGCGCCCGGGATGCCGACCGGGCGGGCCGCTGTCACGCTCGACGCATGCGAGTGGCACTGGCACAGACCGACTGCGTCCTCGGCGACGTCGAAGCGAACCTGGCGGCGGCCCGGGACCAGATCAGGCAGGCCGTCTCCCAGGGCGCCGACCTCGTCGTCTTCCCCGAGCTCAGCCTGCACGGCTACCACCTGGGCGCCCTCAAGCAGGACACCTCCGTCGAAGCCCGCGACCCGCGGCTGATGGAGCTGGGCACGCTCGGCGCGGACGTCGTCGTCGGGTTCCACGAGTACACCTCCATGAGGGCGTACAACACCTCGGCGTACTACGCGGCCGGCTCCCTGCTGCACGCCCACCGCAAGCTGTACCTCCCGAACTACCTGGCCTGGGAGGAGCGCAAGCACGTCAGCCCCGGCCAGTCGCTGAAGGCGTACGACCTGCCCGGCGGGCGGGGCCGGGCGGCCACGCTCATCTGCAACGACGCCTGGCAGCCCGTGCTGCCCTGGATCGCCGTGCAGGACGGCGCCGAGGTCGTCGTCGTCCCCGCCAACAGCGCGGCCTCCCTCGACCCCGAGGCGATGGACACCGGCCTGTACTGGGACAGCCTGCTGTCCTACACGGCCCGCATGCTGCAGTGCTGGGTGATCTTCGTGAACCGCGTCGGCAGCGAGAACGGGGCGTCCTTCTGGGGCGGCTCCCGCGTCGTCGACCCGCGCGGCATGGTCGTCGCCCAGGCCCCCAAGTGGGAGGCCGCTCTGGTCACCGCCGACATCTCGGTGCCCGAGGCCCGCCGCCAGCGCCGTGCGGTGCCGCTCGTCGCCGAGGCCAGGCTGAGCCTGGTGTCGCGCGAGGTCGGCCGTCTGATCGACGAGGGCGGCGACAGCTGAGCAGCGGCTGAGCGGGCTCCGGCGACAGCCGAGTACGGGCTTAGCCGAGGAAGGGCTTCACGGCCGGGCGCGGTATACCAGAAGGGTGAGCCCGATCGAGGAGATACGTTGACCGACACTGCCGCCTTCCCGGGCGCCGACCAGGCGTTTTCCGCGCTGTACGGAACGGGCGACGACGACCTCGACCTCGGCGCCTCACTGCTCGCCGCCGCCCCCTGGGCGGACGCGGGACGTGAAGTACTGCGACGGGGCGAGGAGTTCGTGCGCCGCGCCTGGGACCGGGGCTGGCAGCCGGCCGACGTCGCCCGCCTCGTCCGCCGCGACCTCAAAGAGGTGCACATACGCCTCCTCGCCGACCTGATCGCCGCCGAGCACCGCCACCGCGCTGCCGCCCGCGCGTACGTGCCGCCGCGCTGGCAGGAGCAGCTGCGGGAACTGGGCGTCCAGGACGGGCCGGTCCGGTGGAAGAGCGATGAGCTGTACGCCGCCGCACTCGCCCGCCGCGAGAAGACCGACCGCTTCTCCCTGGCCACCGCCGTACTGGAGCTGCTGCGGCTGCTGATCCGGCTCCCCACGATCGAGCCCGTCGGGCCCGCGCCCGGCGCCTCCCCGCTCGTGCAGCAGCTGCAGGCCGCACCCGGCGAACCCCGCATGCTCACCCGGATACGCGCGCTGCTCGCCAAGGCGGAGGCCACGGACTACCCGGAGGAGGCCGAGGCGCTCACCGGGAAGGCGCAGGAGCTGATGGCGCGGCACAGCATCGACGACGCCGTCCTCGCAGCGCAGGGACACTCCGCGGACGGGCCCGGCGCCTGCCGCATCGGCGTCGACGCACCGTACGAGACGGCGAAGGCGATCCTTCTCGACGCGGTCGCGACGGCGAACCGCTGCCGGTCCGTGTGGAACAGCGAGTTCGGGTTCTCCACGGTCGTCGGCTTCGAGGCCGACCTGGAGGCCGTCGAGCTGCTCCACACCTCGCTGCTCGTGCAGGGGACGGCCGCGATGACCCGCGCGGAGGCCGCCCAGCGGGCCGGCGGGCGCAAGCGCACCAAGTCCTTCCGGCAGTCGTTCCTGACGGCGTACGCGAGCAGGCTCGGCACCCGGCTGGCGGAGGCCACCGAGCACGTGGTGGAGGAGGCCGGAGCCCAGGAAGCGGGCGGGTCCCTGCTGCCGGTCCTCGCCGCACGGGACGTGGCGGTCACCGACCGGGCGGAGCAGATGTTCCCGCGCACCACGTCCACGCGCGTGCGTGGCGTGAACGACCTGGCGGGCTGGGAGCACGGGACGGCGGCGGCGGACCGGGCCTCGGTGCACGGGGCGCGGGGGCCGCGGGACCGGATCACGCGTTGACGCGACCACGACGACGAAGGCGACGACGAGCCGGGTGCGCAGCCCGCCGAAGAGGCGCCGCGAGCGCCTCTTTGAGGCGGACGTGTCTTTGCCGGTGTTGGCCCTGATGTCCTTTGGCCCTGCTGTCGTTTGTCCTGATGTCGTTAGTCCTGCTGTCGTTCGTGCGGTTCACAGCGGCCCGAAGCGGTAGCCGAAGCCCCGCACCGTCTGTACGTACCGCGGCTTCACCGGTACGTCCTCCAGCTTGGCCCGCAGCCTGCCGACCGCCGCGTCCACGATCCGGGAGTCGCCCAGGAAGGTGTGGTCCCAGACGGATTCGAGGAGCTGCTCACGGCTGAAGACCCGGCAGGGGGAGGCCGACAGTTCGAGCAGCAGCATCAGCAGTTCGGTGGGCGGCAGCGGCACCGGTGTGCCGTTCTTGGTGACGGTCAGCCCGGCGCGGTCGATCACCAGGCCGCCCGGACCGCCGGCCGGGTCGCCGTCCTGAGCGGTGTCGGGGCCCTGCCGCAGTGACGGTTCCGCGCGCCGCAGCGCGGCCCGGATGCGGGCCTCCAGGACGGGCGCGGATGCGGCTGCACACCTCGAAGCCGTCCATGCCGGGCAGCATCAGGACGAGCACGGCCGGCTCGATCTTGCCGTCGCCGGGTCCAGTCAGCAGCGCCAGGGCCTCCTCGCCGGTGGCCGCCGTGTCGACGGCGTACCCGTGCCGTCGCAGCACGAGCTCCATTCCGTCCCGTACGGACGCGTCGTCAAGCCGACCCGTTGGCGGGGGTCCCTCCCTGTTCGAGCGAAGCCGAGAGCTTGGGGGCGGGTGGGCAAGGTAGCGGCCCCCACGCGGAGCACAACCCCCCGACCGCCCGCCCTCGCGACCGCCCCGCCCCGCCCCACCCCACCCCACTTGCCCCACTCCGTCCCCTCCCACCCCCAGCCATTACCCTCGTCCCCATGAGCTGGCTCAAAGCCCTGAAGGACACCGCCCGCTCCGGGCTGACGGTCGAGCCTCAGCGCCTCGACCCCCTCATCGCGGTCCGAGCCGCCATCGGCCTCGCCCTGGTCGTCGGCACCGCCCTCCACCTCTTCGGCCCCGCCGTCGCAGCCAGCTCCGCCTTCGGCGCCTTCCAGGCCGCCCTGGCGACCTTCCAGCGCAGCTGGCGCACCCGCCCCGTCCTCGCCCTCGCCTCGGGCGCGAGCCTCGCCGTGACGACCTTTGTCGGGTACCTGACCGGCGCTCACCCGGTGCTGTTCATCAGCCTGCTGGCCCTGTGGACGTTCCTCTCGGGCATGGCGTGGGCGGTCGGCCCCACCGCAGGCATGATCGCCAGCTCGAACGTGGCGATCATGCTGGTGACCGTCACCCTCCCGACCTCCGTCGCCGCAGCCGCAGGCCACGCGGGAATGATCATGATGGGCGGGGTCGTCCAGGCGGCGCTGATCGTCCTCTTCCCGGTCCGCCGCTGGGGCGCCCAGCGCGACGCCCTCGCCGACGCCCTCGCGGCCGAGGCCGACTACGCGCGACGGCTGCGGCACGACCCCGTCGCCCCGTTCGACCCCGAGCCCCTGATGACCGCCCGCCACGCCGCCGCGATCACACCCCGCCAGGCCCGCCGCCGCCCCGCCGAACTGCACGGCACCCGCGGTCTGGCGGAACGTATCCGCCCCGTCCTCGCCTCCCTCGCCGACCCGGCCCTCGGCGTCCCCGCCGAGGGCGAGGAACGCGCCCGGGTCCGCGAGCTGCTCGCCGCCGCCGGGTCCACCCTCGACGCCGCCGCCCGCGCCGTCCGCAAGGGCGAGCCCGTCACGATGTCCCCGGCGGCCCGAGCGGTGCTCGCCGTCCCCAAGGAAGGCGCCGTCCTTACCGGTCCCGCCCGCCGCGCGGAGTCCCGGCTGATCACCCTGCTGCGGGACGTGATCGAGACCGCCCAGGGCAGTGGCACCACCAATTCCCGGAGCACCGGCCCCGAACGCAGCCTCAAAGAGGACACCGCCTACCGCACCGCCGCCCGCCTCGCCCGCAACGCCGCCCGCCGCGTCGCCCGCCGCCCCGAGCACCGTGCCGACCCCGACGACCACCTGCACCGGCCCACGGTTCTGGAGCTGTTCCCGGTCGCCCTGCGCGCCATGCGCGGCGAACTGCGCCGCGACTCCCCGGTACTGCGGCACGCCCTGCGCGTCGCCGCGGTCAGCGCCACCGGGTACGCCGTCGCGTCGTTGCTCCCGCTCGGCCACAGCTACTGGGCGCCCATGGCCGCCGTCATGATCATGCGGCCGGACTTCTCGCAGACGTACTCGCGCGCCGTCGCCCGCTTCGGCGGCACCCTGCTGGGCGTCGCCCTCGCCACCGGCCTCGTCCAGCTCACCCACCCGGACACCCGGCTGTCGGCGGGGCTCGCCGTCGGATGCGCCTTCCTGATGTTCCTGCTGCTGCGCACCGGCTACGCCGTCACGCAGGTCTTCGTCGCCGCGTACGTCGTCTTCCTGCTCGGCATGGGCGGCCTCCAGTGGACCCAGACCGTCCCCGAGCGCGTCGTACTGACCCTGGCGGGCGGGCTCCTCGCGATGCTCGCGTACGCCGTCTACCCGGCCTGGGAGACCCCGCGCCTGCGCACCCGCCTCGCCGACTGGCTGATCGCCGACGGCCGTTACGCCTCCGCCGTCCTCCAGCGGTACGCCGACCCCGCCGGCGCCCCGCGCGAGGCCGTGCGGGAGACCCTGCTCGGCACCCGCGAGGCGCGGGTCGCCTGGAAGGACGCCCTGGAGCGGGCCGCCAACGAACCCGTACGGCACCGCGGCCTGTCCCGCGCAGCAGCCGCCGACGCCCCGCACGCCCTCGCCCAGCTCGCCCGCGTCGCCATGCTGATGGAGGCGCACCTCCCGGCCCGCGACACCACACCCGTACCGGCCGCCGCCTCCCTCGCGGACGCGCTGCACCGCGACGTCACCGACGCGGCCCGCGCCGTGCGCGAACGCCGCGCCCCGAAGTGGGACACCTACCGTGCCGCCCTGGCCGCGTGGGAGGCGGACTACTCCGACCACGCAGTCGGCGACGACAAGGTCGTACGCAAGGGAGCCGGGCTCCTCCTCGAAGCGCTGGACGAACTCACCGACGCCCTGGCAGGCGAAGGGCCGCGCCCCAAGGGAAGCGCGGCCGCCGTCACCTCATAGAGGAGGTGCTCCGAACGAGGTGTTCTGAACGAGGTGCTCCGAACGAGGTGGTTCTGAACGAGGTGTTCTGAGCCAAGAGCCGGAGTTAGGACTCCGGCAGCTTCGGCATCGACGGCATGTCCGTCGGTATCCGCGTGGGCAGCGCGTCCGACGGCGCCTTGGAGAACTTGTCCTCGATCCCGCTGCCCTCCCACTTCACGGTGAGGGTCTTGCCGTCCGCTCCGACGGTCACCTCGCCCTTCGTGCGATCGGTGTTGCCGTTCGCGCACTTGAGGTCCAGGGAGACCTTCCCCGTGCGGACCGTGCGCCCCGTGCACAGGTGCTCGCCCGCGATGCCTGCCATGTCGTCCTGGACGGTCAGGACGACGAGTTTGCCGTGGGTGGTCGCCATCCAGGAGCCCTTGATGTCGGCGTTCCCCGCGTCCCCGGAGGGCGCTCCGGTCTCGCCGCCGGTCCCTGCGCCGGAGGTGGCGGCCGGCGGTTTGGCGCTGCCCTTTGCGTCGCCGCCGCCGTTGCCGTCGCTGCTGCATCCGGTCAGCAGAAGAGCGGCCGCGAGCGCGGCCGCCCCGGCGCCGCTGCGTATGTGACTGTGCACTCCAGACTCCCCATGTGCTGTTGCCAGTGGATCAATTGGCAGGTGGAAGGAACGCGTCAAGCTACCAGGGCGTCTCTTGAAGGAGTCCGTACGGAATGGGTGCCAATAGAGGCATCCGGTTCTGTAGTCAAGAGGCAACCCCGCGTGCACGTGCATCTGCCCATGCATCGGCAGGTGAACGAAGCTATGATCCGGGTCAGTTGACACCAGTACTTCCGGGAGCGACCTGTGCACCACGCATACAACGGCATGGCTGCCACAGAGCTCCACGGAGTGGTCTGGCAGAAGAGCAGGCACAGCAATTCGCAGGGCTCCTGTGTGGAGTTCGCGAAGCTGCCCGGTGGCAACGTTGCCGTGCGGAACTCGCGGTACCCCGAGGGGCCCGCGCTCGTCTACACACGGGCGGAGATAGAGGCGATGCTGCTCGGCATCAAGGACGGCGAGTTCGACCACCTGACGGCAGGAAACTGACGCACGGGGGAACCCGGCCTGCCGCAGGCTTGCGGGGGCAGAGAACCTGCAGGGGCAGATGCGAGAGCAGGGGCAGGCGCGGGAGTAAACTCGGGAGCAGACGGGCCACTGCTCGCAGGGTGCGGAGCGCTACTGCTCGCCCTGCAGCCGGAACAGCGCCCACACGACCTTGCCGTGCAGCGTCCCGGCCAGCGGGTGCCACCCCCAGCTGTCGCTGAACGAGTCCACCAGGAAGAGCCCGCGCCCGGACTCCGCCGAGAAGTCGTCGCTCTCGCGCGCCGCCGGCCCGTCATGGCTGGGATCACGTACCGCGCACACCAGCCGCGAGCTCCAGCGCATCAGATGCAGCCGCACCGGCGGATCGTTCTCGCGCGGGGTGTCGGCGGGCAGGGCATGCCGCAGAGCGTTGGTGACGAGCTCGGAGACCACCAGGGCCACGTCGTCGAATCTGCTCTCCAGGTCCCACTGGCACAGCGTGCTGCGGGTGAACTTCCGTGCCCCGCCCACCGCTTCGTACCGCGCGGGCAGCGCGCAGGAAGCCGAGGTGGACACCGACGAGGGGTCGATGGGGGGCAGGCCCTGCCGTAACGGCACGAGCATGGTCGATCCATTCATCCCCATGCGAGGCGCTCCCGGGTTCGCGGTCCTGGCGATACGGCGGTGATGCAGCAGCTCTACAGCGGCGGTGCGACAGCGAATGCAGCAGCGATGCAGCAGTAGTCATACGTGCGCGCGGACCAAGGTTCCCGAATGCGTACGGCAGATGCAAGGGCAGATGCACGTGCACGCGCCTGACTTGGGCAACAGAGTGCCGTTTCTTGCTCATTTCTTCCTCCAACCACTTTCACGGCCTTGCCATTTCCGTAACCGAATGCGTACAGGCTGAAGCGTTTTGGTGGCAGACTTCGCCCTCTCGGGACCCTGGGGGAGGGCCTCGCGCACACATGAACGAGAGGGAGGGCCGGAGAAGTGACCGCAGGCGAGTCGAGCGGATCAGTGGTGCGTCGCATCCTGCTCGGCTCTCAGCTCAGGCGGCTGCGCGAGTCGCGCGGCATCACCCGCGAGGCGGCCGGCTACTCGATCCGTGCATCCGAATCGAAGATCAGCCGCATGGAGTTGGGACGGGTGAGCTTCAAGGCCAGGGACGTAGAGGATCTGCTCACGCTCTACGGGGTCACGGACGGGGCGGAGCGCGAGTCGCTGCTCGCACTGGCCCGTGAGGCCAATCTCGCGGGCTGGTGGCACAGCTTCGGCGACGTACTGCCCGGCTGGTTCCAGACGTACGTCGGGCTTGAGGGCGCGGCGTCACTGATCCGGATCTACGAAGTCCAGTTCGTGCACGGCCTGTTGCAGACCGAGGCGTACGCACAGGCGGTCGTCTCGCGCGGCATTCCGCACGCCACCGCCGCAGAGGTGGACCGCCGGGTCGCGCTGCGCCTGGAGCGGCAGAAGATCCTCGTCTCCGAGCGTGCCCCGCACTTCCACGCCGTGCTCGACGAGGCGGCCCTGCGCCGTCCGTACGGCGACCGGGACGTCATGCGGGGGCAGTTGCAGCACCTGATCGACATCTCCGAGCGGTCCAACGTGACGCTCCAGGTGATGCCCTTCAACTTCGGCGGCCACGCGGGCGAGAGCGGCGCCTTCACCCTGCTGCGCTTCCCGGAGTCCGACCTCTCCGACCTCGTCTACCTGGAGCAGCTCACCAGCGCGCTCTACCTGGACAAGTGCGACGAGGTCGGCCAGTACGAGCGCGTCATGGACCGCCTCCAGGAGGACTGCCCGAGCCCCTCCGCCACCCGGGACGTCCTGCGTGGACTCCTTCAACTGATCTGATCCATATGTACGTTGACGGAACCTCATACTCCCCAGGAGCATCAGACTCCGCAGGGGAACCGTGGCAACAGCAGTGGCAGCAGTAAGGGATCGCATGTCCTTCTTCACCGACCTGGCGCACCAGTACATCGATGGCGAGTGGCGGACCGGCAGCGGCTCGTGGGACATCATCGACTTCAACCCGTACAACGGGGAGAAGCTCGCCGCGATCACCGTTGCCTCGGTCGCCGAGGTCGACGACGCCTACCGCGCCGCTGAGCGCGCCCAGCGCGACTGGGCCGCCGTGAACGCGTACAGCCGCCGCGACGTCGTGGACCGGGTGCTGCGCCTCGTCGAGGAGCGCGAGCCCGAGATCGTCGCCGCGATCACCGAAGAGGTGGGCGGTACGTTCGTGAAGGCGACGTACGAGGTGCGCCTCGCCAAGGAATTCCTGCGCGAGGCAACGCAGTTGGCCACGCTCCCCGAGGGCCGCATCCTGGCCTCGCCCGTTCCCGGCAAGGAGAACCGCGTCCACCGGCTCCCGGTCGGCGTCGTCGGCGTCATCAGCCCCTTCAACTTTCCCTTCCTCACCGGCATCAAGGCCGCCGCCCCCGCCCTCGCCCTCGGCAACGCCGTCGTGATCAAGCCGAACCAGAACACCCCCGTCGTCGGCGGCGGGCTCATCGCCCACCTCTTTGAGGACGCGGGGCTGCCCGCCGGACTCCTCAACGTCCTCGTCACGGACATAGCCGAGATCGGGGACGCGCTCCTGGAGCACCCCGTCCCCAAGGTGATCTCCTTCACCGGCTCCGACCGCACCGGCCGGCACGTCGCCGCCGTCGCCGGTGCCCGCTTCAAGCGCACGATCCTCTCCCTGAGCGGCAACAGCGCCCTGGTGGTCCTGGACGACGCGGACCTCGACTACGCGGCCTCGGCGGCCGTCTTCAGCCGCTTCGTCTCCCAGGGCCAGGTCTGCATGGCCGCCAACCGGATCCTCGTCGACCGGTCGGTGGAAGAGGAGTTCACGGAGAAGTTCGTCACGAAGGTGCGGGCACTGCGCACCGGCGACCCCGCCGACCCCGCCACCCAGCTCGGCCCGGTCATCAACACCTTCCACGCCGACGCCCTGTCGGGCCTGGTCGACCAGGCCCTCGCCGAGGGCGCGACCGCTCTCGTACGGGGTGCTACGCGCGGCAACCTCGTCGAGCCGACCGTCCTGGCCGGGCTGCCCGCCGGCTCGCCCATCCTGGAGCAGGAGATCTTCGGCCCCGTCGCTCTCCTGCTGCCCTTCGACGGCGAGGACGAGGCGGTACGCATCACCAACGACAGCCCGTACGGACTGAGCGGCGCCGTCATGACCGGCAACGTCGAGCGCGGCGTCCGCTTCGCGAAGCGCATCGAGACCGGCATGATCCACATCAACGACTCGACCATCCAGGACGACCCGCTCGTCGCCTTCGGCGGCGAGAAGGCGTCCGGCGTCGGCCGGATGAACGGCGAGTCGACGGTCGATGTCTTCACCACCCAGAAGTGGATCTCGGTGCAGCACGGCCGCTCCGAATTCCCCTTCTAGATTCCCCTGCCGGATTCCTTTTCCCGAGGCCGCGATTCAGGACTGAACCTGTCCGCAAGCCGCCCTAACGTAGTGGTTGTTCCGAGCGAGTCCCCTCCTCGAAATACCACCGAAGGGCGGCCATCATGGTCCTGCACGTCAGCGCCGACAACTGCACCGACGAGGCCAGCACACTCCTCGCCTTCCTGGACGAGCAGCGCAAGGGCATCCGCAACGCGCTGCGCGGCCTCACCGACGAGCAGGCGGCGACCACGCCCAGCGCCAGTGAGCTGTCCCTCTCCGGCCTGCTCAAGCACGTCACCGAAGTCGAGCAGAACTGGCTCGCCATGGCCGGCTGCGACATCGAGCCCGTCCAGCGCACCGAGGCCGACTGGGACGAGAGCTTCCGCCTGGTCCCGGAGAAGGGCGAGACGGTCGCCTCGAAGCTCGCCCAGTGGGAAGAAGTGGCCCGCAAGGGCGCCGAGTTCAGCCGCACCGCCGACCTGGAGTCCACCTTCCCGCTGCCCGAGGCCCCCTGGTTCCCCAAGGAGGACGTCTCGCTGCGCTGGGTGCTGCTGCGCCTGATCACCGAGATGGGCCGGCACGCGGGCCACGCGGACATCATCCGCGAGTCCCTGGACGGCAAGAACTCGTACGAACTGGGCGAGTAGCGGCGGTACCCGAGCCTCCTGGCGAGTGACCGGGGCGGGGCGGAAGCCGGGGCGGGGCGGAAGTCTTCGCGGGGGAGAACGCGCACGGCGGGCTTGCACCTCACGCGGCGTGAGGAACCACGCTGGAGCACGTACCGACGAAAACCCCACCTCATAGAGAGGGCAGCGGACAGCCATGAGCCACCCCGTGGGAAAGATCGCCGAGCTCGCCGGAGTCACGGTGCGCACGCTGCACCACTACGACGCGATCGGCCTGCTCTCGCCGAGCGGGCGCAGCCACGCCGGGCACCGCCGCTACAGCGACGGCGACCTCGACCGGCTGCAGCAGATCCTGTTCTACCGGGAGCTCGGCTTCCCTCTCGACCAGGTGGCGGCCCTGCTGGACGACCCGGAGACGGATCCGCGCGAACACCTGCGGCGCCAGCACGCGCTGCTGACGGACCGGATCACCAGGCTCCAGGACATGGCCGCCGCCGTCGAAACCGCCATGGAGGCACGGAAGATGGGCATCAACCTCACGCCCGAGGAGAAGTTCGAGGTCTTCGGGGACTTCGACCCCGACAAGTACGCCGAGGAGGTCCAGCAGCGCTGGGGCGACACCGAGGCGTACCGCCAGTCGCAGCGCAACGCGGCCACGTACACCAAGGAGGACTGGAAGCGGCTCACCGAGGGCTTCGACGCCATCCACCGCCGGATGGCCGACCTGCTCACGGCGGGGGTCGCCGCCGACTCGGAGCAGGCCATGGACCTGGCCGAGGAACACCGCAGGTTCATCTCCGGCAACCACTACGAGTGCGGCCACGAGATGCACATGAGTCTCGGGGAGATGTACGTCGCGGACGAGCGGTTCACCGCCACGTACGAGGCGATCAGGACCGGTCTCGCCGTCTACATGCGCGACGCGATGCTGGCCAACGCGGTGCGGCACGTCTGAGCCGTACGGGGCGGGTCCGCGCTGACCCGCCCCGTACGGAACCACTCACTCCTTGCTGAGGACGACTGCCGTCCCGTACGCACACACCTCGGTGCCGACGTCGGCGGCCTCCGTCACGTCGAAGCGGAACATCAGCACCGCGTTGGCGCCGCGCGCCCGCGCCTGCTCGGTCAAACGCTCCATGGCCTGGTTACGGGTCTCCACCAGGGTCTTGGTGAGGCCGCGCAGCTCGCCGCCGACCAGCGACTTCAGGCCCGCGCCGATCTGACTGCCCAGGTGGCGCGACCGCACGGTCAGGCCGAAGACCTCGCCGATGACCTGTTCCACCCGGTGACCAGGGACGTCATTGGTGGTGACGACCAGAATGTCCGACTTCCCGCTCTGCCCGCCGCCGTACTCCTCGATGCCCATGAGAACCCACCTCTTCCAGTCGACTTCTCCCCGGTTCCTACCGGAGAGCTTTGCGCCGGTCTGTGCAGAGTGCACCCTGGGAGGGCCGGGGGAACCCGGACGTGCACGCGCGCGTTGATACTTTTGGCCAGCCCATCGCAGACGATCCCCCTGGAGTCCGGAACTCGTGAATACGCTTGCGCTAGGACCGGCCTGGCTGGACCCGGACTACCTGCTGAACACGTTCGGGCTGTGGGGCCTGCTCGCCATCGTCTTCGCCGAGTCCGGCCTGCTGATCGGATTCTTCCTGCCCGGCGACTCCCTGCTGTTCACCGCGGGCCTGCTGGTCACCACCAACAAGCTGGACACCCCGCTGTGGCTGCTCTGCCTGCTGATCGTGCTGGCGGCGGTGCTCGGCGACCAGGCCGGCTACCTCTTCGGCCGGAAGGTCGGCCCGGCCCTGTTCCGACGGCCGGACTCGAAGATCTTCAAGCAGGAGAACGTGCAGAAGGCGCACGACTTCTTCGAGAAGCACGGCCCGAAGGCGCTGATCCTGGCCCGCTTCGTGCCCATCGTGCGCACCTTCACGCCGATCATCGTCGGCGTCAGCAAGATGAACTACCGCACGTTCCTCACGTACAACGTCATCGGCGGCGTCCTGTGGGGCGCGGGCGTGACGCTGCTCGGGGCGGCGCTCGGCAATGTCGAGTTCGTCCACAAGCACATCGAGTTCATCCTGGTCGGCATCGTCCTGATCTCGGTCGTCCCGATCGTCATCGAGGTCCTCAGGGCCCGCAGCCAGTCCAAGAAGAACCCCCCGGCCCCGGCCGAGCCCGCCCACGGAACCCCGCCGGCCCCGGGTCAGGCCCCCTACGGAAGCCCGCAGGCCCCGGGTCAGCCCTCCTACGGAGCCCCGCAGGCCCCGGGCCAGCCCTCCTACGGAAGCCCGCAGGCCCCGGGCGCCCCGCTCGGCCCCGAGGCTCAGGACCACGCCACCCAGATCCTGCGCCCCCAGTCCCAGAACCCCCCGAACAATCCGCCGCAGCGCGGCCGTCACGCCAAGAGGTAGCGCCGCGCACCGAGAGCCGCGCACCGAGAAGGGGCGCCCGGGACACGAGTCCTGGGCGCCCCTTCTTCGTACCGCTGGAAAACCCAGAGCCCCCGGAAAACCTGGAGCCCCCGGAGATCCCAGAGCCCCCGGAAAACCTAGAACCCGCGCGTCCGCTTCGCCGCCCGCCGGCTTCCGTCCCGCGCTCCCGGCATCCGCAGGAACAGCCGGGAGATCTCGCCACCCAGGTTCACGCCGATGGCGATCGCCAGCGAGATGGCGGCGGCCTTGGACAGCGACGCCAGACCCGTGTTGACGTCGTTCTGCGCGATGCCGAGGAGACCGTAGTACGTCGCGGAACCCGGCAGCAGCGGCCCGATCGCCGCCGTCACGTACGGCAGCGCCGACGCGTACTGGTAGCGCGAGAAGAGCTGCCCGAAGAGGCCGACGAGCCCCGCCGCGACGGCCGTCGCCGCGACGGCCGAGATTTCGCCCGTCGTGTTCATCGCGCCGAAGACGATCCAGGCGACACCGCCGTTCAGCGCCACCATGATCACCGTGTTGCGCTCCTGCTGGAGCAGGATCGCGAAGGCGAAGCACAGCGCGATCGACGCCAGGATCTGGATCACCGGCCGGGACTCGACGTGCATGGTGGCGTCCGGGTGCAGGTTCGGGTTCAGCCCCGCCCCCACGTACAGCACGATCAGCACACCCAGCACGATCGCGATGAAGAAGTACATGACTTCGAGCAGCCGTGCGGACGCGGTGATGTAGTAGCCGGTCAGCCCGTCCTGCACGCCCGCGACCAGCGCCCGTCCGGGCAGCAGCGCGAAGAGCCCACCGGTGATCACGGCGGACGGCAGGATTCCGCCCACCACGTCCGCCGGTACGAAGGCGAGACCGACGCCCATCGCGGCCGGCGGCATCGCCGCCGCCACGAACTGGTAGAACTCCGGCAGCCCGCGGCCCGCGCACAGCCAGGCCAGCCGGTCGCCCAGGATCGCCCCGATCGCCGCCGCGACGAACACGATGACCCCACCGCCGACGAGCACCGACGCCGACCCGGCGAGCAGCCCGCTGGCGCCGGACAGCGCCCAGCCCGGGTACGGGTGCCGGTTTCGCCGGATCTCCGCGAGGCGCCGGTACGCCTCCTCCAGGGTGACGTCGATGTCCTCGGCGGTGATGTCCGCGATCAGCCGGTAGACGCCCGCCAGCCGGGTGTAGTCGGTGCCCCGGCGCCGTACCGTCCGGCTGGCCGTCACCGGGTCGTCGATGAGCGAGGGCTGGTACGAGATCGACAGAAGCGTGAAGGTGACGGTCGGCTCGCACCGGTCGAGCCCGTAGGCCCGGCACACCGCGAACATGGCCGCCTCGACGTCCTCGGCCCCCTCACCGCCGGCCAGCAGCAGCTCGCCGATACGCAGCGTCAGGTCGAGCACGCGCGGCACGGCGGGACCCGAGTCCTCCTCGTCGCTGTGCCGCTGCACGCTGTCCGGTACGGGCCGGTCGCCGACCGGCATGCGCAGCAGGGTGCGCATCCGGTCCTGCCAGGGGGCTTCCTTCGTGAGCCTGACCACGGGTATGCCCTGCGCGGGAGTGAACGCCGGCGGGGAGTGCCGGGCGCTGTACGTCCTGGGGGTATCGAACACGTTCCGCTTCTGGGCGGCGGTCCTGGGCGCGTCGAAGGCGGAACCTTCCTGCGCCTGCGCCGCCTCGGGCGTCAGCCCCTGCGGAAGGGCGAATTCCGAGGTCGGCTGCTCCTCCTCGGCCGACGGAGCGGTCCGCAGCCCCTCCGGAAGCGCGAATTCCGAGGTCACCGACTGGTCCTCGTCCACGACCACCACCGGGATGGCCTGGGTCGCCCCGATCCCGGACGTGGTGCTGGACGCCGTACGAGCGGTCCGTCCGGCCCCGGAGCCGGACGCCTGGGCCGGCTTCGCGTCGGACGGCTGGGCCGGCTTCGCGTCGGACGCCTGGGCCGGCTTCGCGTCGGACGGTGCCGTGAACGCACTGTGCGCCTCGTCAGACTGCGGCTTGCGGTCCTCGGGCTCCTCGCCCCCGGCACCGCCCCTGCCGCCAGCCTTGCCGCCGCCCTGTGCCTCCGCCACCACTCGCCTCGCTCCCACCACTCCAGTCCCGTACAAACTCCGCCTGCCCAGTATGTTCACGGATCCACGCCGCCCGCCCCGTGGGCCGAGCCTCCTCCACCGCACCCATGCAAACGGGCGGCCACCCCCTCATAGAGGGTGTGCCGCCCGCCGCACGGACTACCTGGCGCCTGCGCGCAGTCAGTGCGCCCCACCCTGCGCCTCAAGGCGCTTGTAGGAAGCCTCGATCTCGGCCTCCGCCTCGGTGCGACCGACCCAGTCCGCACCCTCGACCGACTTGCCCGGCTCCAGGTCCTTGTAGACCTCGAAGAAGTGCTGGATCTCCAGGCGGTCGAACTCCGACACGTGGTGGATGTCGCGCAGGTGCTCCACCCGCGGGTCCGAAGCCGGGACGCACAGCAGCTTGTCGTCGCCGCCGGCCTCGTCGGTCATACGGAACATGCCGATGGCGCGGCACTTGATGACGCAGCCCGGGAAGGTGGGCTCGTCAAGGATGACCAGCGCGTCCAGCGGGTCACCGTCCTCGCCGAGGGTGTTCTCGACGAATCCGTAGTCCGCGGGGTAGCTGGTCGAGGTGAAGAGTCGACGGTCCAGACGGATCCGACCGGTCTCGTGGTCCACCTCGTACTTGTTCCGCGAACCCTTCGGAATCTCGATCGTGACGTCGAACTCCACGGGTGGCTCCTCCATGATCAACACAGTCTGCATAAGGGTGATGCGTCCCTCCGGAGGAAACCGACCCCCCGGAGCCCCGGCCGAATGGGCCGGATGTGCCCCGCGGGGTGCCGTGCTCGCGCAAGACGCAGTGATTAAGTGTCCCTCACGCAGACGTGTGATCGCGAAAGGGGCTGGTCCGCAGTGCCCAAGCTCAAGACCTGGCAGCTCACGGCGGGCTCCGCCGTCGCCGGACTGGCGCTGGCCGCCGGTGCCGTGGCCGTGGCGGGACCCTGGGACTCCGGTCAGCGTAAGGCCGAGCGGGACCTGGCGGCCGCCCAGGACCGTACGGGTGGCGCACATCACGCGACACCGGGCCACAACCCGGCCGAACCGGCCCCCGCACCCAGCGCCCGCGGCGTCCTGAGCGCACTCGGCGCACCCGCCGCACCGTCCGTGAAACCCGACCGCCTCAAAGAGGTGCTCGAACCGCTCCTCGACACGGCCGCCCTCGGCGGTCTCCGTACGGCATCGGTCGTGGACGCGGCCACCGGCAAGCAGCTGTACGGGCGCGGGGAGCGGGACGCGATGACGCCCGCCTCCACGGTCAAGATCGCCACGACGGTCGCGGCGCTCTCGGCCCTCGGCCCCGACCACCGCATCGCCACCACGGTCCTGGCCGCCCCCGACGGAAAGCGGGTCGTCCTCAAGGGCGGCGGCGACCCGACCCTGGAGAAGGACGGCCTGCGCGCCCTGGCCACCGACACCGCCCGCGCCCTGCGCGACAAGGGTGCGGACAAGGTCTCGCTCTCGTACGACACGAGCCTCTACGTCGGCCCCGAGGTCCACCCCATCGGTGCGGGCAACGAGAACCTCGCCCGCGTCACCTCTCTGATGGTGAACGAGGGCCGCACCGACGGCACCCGCAGCGGCATCGGCGCCCGCACCCTCGACCCGGCGGGCGATGCGGCCCGCGCCTTCGCGGCGGAACTGCGCGCGCTCGGCGTGCAGGTGACCGGCGACCCGTCCTCCGGCAAGGCCCCCGCCGACGCGCAGCCGGTCGCCAAGACGTTCTCCGCCCCCCTCTCCGCCCTCGTCGAGCGCACCCTCACCAACAGCGACAACGACATCGCCGAGGCACTCGCACGGCAGACGGCGCTCGCGGCGGGCGGCGAGGTGAGCTTCGCGGGCGCGGGCAAGGCGGTGTACGACCGCCTCGCCGAACTGGACCTTCCGGCGGACGGCCTCCTGGCCGGTGCGCACTTCGCCGACGGCAGCGGTCTCGACCGCAACGACCGGGTGTCGGCGGGGCTGCTCACCGCCCTCCTCGCCCGGTCGGCGGACCCGGCGCACCCCGAGCTGCGCCCCGTCCTCACCGGGCTGCCGGTCGCGGGCTTCAGCGGCACGCTGCAGACGCGCTACGCGGGCACAGCTGCGGGCACCGGCCTGGTCCGCGCCAAGACGGGCACGCTCACCGGCGTCAACACCCTGGCCGGAACGGTCGTCACCAAGGACGGCCGCCTGCTGACCTTCGCGTTCCTGGCGGGCAGCACCCCGGCGGCGGACCCGGCGCAGAAGGCACTGGACGCGATGGCGTCGGCCCTGACGAAGTAGCGGGCGTCGGCCCTGACGAAGTAGCGGCGGCGCTCTCGCGCCCGCCCCGCACGAAGTGCCGGAACCCACCCTCCCCGACCCCCCTCCCCACACGCCCCCGACAACGTACGGTTGACGCATGACGAGCATCGGTGGTGCGGAGATGGTCGACTGGAAGCTCGCGGTGGCGACCGCGACTCGACTCGTGAGGCCCGGTCCCGACATCAGTCGGGACGAGGCCCGAGCCGTTGTCGCGGAGCTGCGCAGGCACGCCAAGGCGTCCGAGGAACACGTCCGGGCGTTCACGCGGATGATCCCCGAAGGTGCGCAGCCGCAGGACACCCCGGTGCTGGTCGTCGACCGCGCGGGCTGGGTGAAGGCGAACGTCGCGGGCTTCCGCGAACTCCTCAAGCCGCTCCTCGGCAAGATGCAGGAGCGCCGCAGTTCCACCCCGGGCGGCGCCGTCATCGGCGCGGTCGGCGGCAAGGTCACCGGCGTGGAGGTGGGGATGCTGCTGTCGTTCCTGTCCTCCCGGGTGCTCGGCCAGTACGAGACCTTCGCCCCGGCGAGCAGGGACCTTCCTGCGGGTGGGGACGGCGGCGGCCGGCTCCTGCTGGTCGCCCCGAACATCGTGCACGTCGAGCGCGAACTCGAAGTGGACCCGCACGACTTCCGCCTCTGGGTGTGCCTGCACGAGGAGACCCACCGCACCCAGTTCACCGCGGTGCCCTGGCTGCGCGACCATCTTGAGGGCGAGATCCAGTCGTTCCTCGGCGAGACCGAGGTCGACCCGATGACGATCCTGGAGCGCTTCCGCGAAGCCGCCCAGGCGTTCGCCGGAGGCCGCCCCGAAGGCGAGGAGAACGAGGGCGGCCGCAGCCTCGTCGAGCTGGTCCAGACCCCGGCGCAGCGCGAGATCCTCGGCCGTCTCACCGCCGTGATGTCCCTGCTCGAAGGGCACGCGGACTACGTCATGGACGGTGTAGGACCCCAGGTCGTACCGTCCGTCGCCGAGATCCGCGAGAAGTTCCAGCAGCGCCGGGCCAAGGGAGCCAGCCGCCTCGACCTCGCCCTGCGCAAGCTGCTCGGCATGGACGCCAAGCTGCGCCAGTACAAGGACGGCGAGCGGTTCGTGCGTGCGGTCGTCGAAGAGGTCGGCATGGACGGGTTCAACCGGATCTGGACCTCGCCGAACACGCTTCCCACCAAGTCGGAGATCGCCAAACCGGCGGACTGGGTCGCGAGGGTGCACCGTAAGGGAGAGGCGTGAAATCGGCGGGTGCGACGACAGGAACGGTAAGGGAAACGCCCTTTAAATCACCCATCTGAGGGACCGTAAGCGCTGGGTAGGCGTGCAATGCTCGGGTAACCGCTCGTTTCTGTCACCATCTACGCACTCTCAGTGACAGAGGCTTCCTCCTCCCGAGGCACCCCAACTCCACCGAAGGGCACCGGACATGGGTCCCCATCCTGCGGTCGCAGCGATACGCCTGGCGGTTCGCCGCGTACTCCACGACGTACTGAACGACCACAATCGAACAGACCGGTACGACCGGAACGGCCTGCGCGACCGGCAGGAGCAAGCCCCGCCGCTCGTGCTCGTGGCGTGCTCCGGAGGGGCCGACTCCATGGCCCTCGCCTCCGCGCTGGCCTTCGAGGCGCCCAAGCTGGGCGTCCGGGCCGGCGGCGTCACCGTCGACCACAACCTCCAGGCAGGCTCCGGCACCCGCGCCGCCGAAGTCGTCGTCCGGATGACCGCACTCGGCCTGGCCCCCGCCGAGGCCGTCGCGGTCACCGTCGGCCGGGCCGGCGGCCCGGAAGCCGCCGCCCGCGATGCCAGGTACGCGGCCCTGGACGGCGCCGCCCTGCGGCACGGAGCGGCCGCCGTCCTGCTCGGCCACACCCGCGACGACCAGGCCGAGACCGTCCTCCTGGGCCTCGCCCGCGGCTCCGGCACCCGCTCGCTGTCCGGAATGGCGGCCGTCTCGGGGGCGGCCGGGCGCTACCGCCGCCCCTTCCTGCAGCTCGACCGGCAGACCGCCCGCAAGGCCTGCATGGTCCAGTCCCTGCCCGTCTGGGACGACCCGCACAACGCCGACCCCGCCTACACCCGCTCCCGGCTCCGCCAGGAGGGGCTGCCCGCCCTGGAGAAGGCGCTCGGCAAGGGCGTCGTCGAGGCCCTCGCCCGTACGGCCCAGCTGTCGCGTGACGACGCCGACGCCCTCGACGACTGGGCCGCCGAGGCCGGCCGTTCCGTACGGGACGAGACGGGCCGCCTGGAGTGCGCCAAGCTCTACGCCCTGCCGCCCGCAGTGCGGCGCAGGGTGCTGCGCAGGGCGGTCATCGAGGTGGGTTCGCCCGCCGGCTCACTGTTCGCCCGGCACATCGAGGAGGTGGACCGGCTGATCACCGGATGGCGGGGGCAGGGGGCCATCAACCTCCCCGGCCGGGTGGAGGCTCAGCGGCAGGGTGGCAGACTGGTCATTCGGCAGGGCTGAAAGTTCTACGAAAGTGATGCGGGTGGACGCGAACGACATGGGCACCGACCTCAAGTCGGTGCTCATCACCAAGGAAGAGATCGACGCGAAGCTGGCCGAACTGGCCGCCGAGGTCGACGCGGAGTACGCGGGCAAGGACCTGCTCATCGTCGGGGTGCTCAAGGGCGCAGTGATGGTGATGGCGGACCTGGCGCGTGCGCTGTCCACCCCGCTGACGATGGACTGGATGGCGGTGTCGTCGTACGGCGCGGGCACCCAGTCCTCCGGTGTGGTCCGGATCCTCAAGGACCTGGACACCGACATCAAGGGCAAGCACGTCCTGATCGTCGAGGACATCATCGACTCCGGCCTGACGCTGTCGTGGCTGCTGTCGAACCTCGGCTCCCGGGAGCCGGCCTCCCTCAATGTGTGCACACTGCTGCGCAAGCCGGAGGCCGCGAAGGTCGCCATCGACGTGAAGTGGGTCGGTTTCGACATTCCAAATGAGTTTGTCGTCGGATACGGCCTGGATTACGCCGAGAAGTACCGCAACCTCCCCTTCGTCGGGACTCTCGCGCCCCACGTCTACGGGGGCTGACGGCCCCTTCGGGCGGCCACTTGGCGGTCCCGGACCATATCGGGGTCCATATCGGGGAACCCCCGCGCAATTCCCGCCGTTGGAGCAGGGGAGGGCCGGTTTGCCAGCAGTCCCCTGCGGTCGTGGGTGACAATGCTGGGGTACCGTCCGAAGAACAGTCTTTTATTCAGCGGCATTTACCTACGGGCAGGAGGGACGGGGCATCAGTTCGCCCCGTATGGATGGACGTGAAGCGATACTTCCGTGGGCCGGTCATGTGGATCGTGCTGGCCGTCCTCGCCGTGGTCGTGCTGATGCAGGTCGTCGGCTCGTCTGGCGGCTATAAGACGGTCGACACCGGCAAGGTCATCCAGGCGATCGACAAGGACCAGGTCGACCAGGTCAAACTGACCATCGGTGACGAACAGATCATCAAGGTGCAGCTGAAGGGCGACCTGAAGGTCGACGAAAGCTCCAAGATCCAGGCGAGCTACATCGGGGACCAGGGCTCCAAGCTCGCCGCCAAGCTCGACCAGAAGTACGAGAGCGGCAAGATCGAGAAGGGTTACACCGTCTCGCCGACGAAGCAGAACGCCTTCGTCGGGATCCTGCTCTCCCTGCTGCCCTTCGTCCTCATCGTCGTCGTCTTCCTGTTCCTGATGAATCAGATGCAGGGCGGCGGCTCCCGGGTCATGCAGTTCGGGAAGTCCAAGGCGAAGCTCATCACCAAGGACACCCCGAAGACGACCTTCTCCGATGTGGCGGGGTCCGACGAGGCCGTCGAGGAGCTCCACGAGATCAAGGAGTTCCTCCAGGAGCCGGCCAAGTTCCAGGCCGTCGGCGCCAAGATTCCCAAGGGCGTGCTGCTGTACGGCCCGCCCGGAACGGGCAAGACGCTGCTCGCGCGTGCTGTCGCGGGCGAGGCGGGCGTGCCGTTCTACTCCATCTCGGGTTCCGACTTCGTCGAGATGTTCGTGGGTGTCGGCGCCTCGCGTGTCCGTGACCTCTTCGAGCAGGCCAAGGCGAACGCCCCGGCGATCGTCTTCGTCGACGAGATCGACGCCGTCGGCCGCCACCGCGGCGCCGGCATGGGCGGCGGTCACGACGAGCGCGAGCAGACGCTCAACCAGCTGCTCGTCGAGATGGACGGCTTCGACGTGAAGGGCGGCGTCATCCTGATCGCCGCCACGAACCGGCCGGACATCCTCGACCCGGCGCTGCTGCGTCCGGGCCGTTTCGACCGGCAGATCGCGGTCGACCGTCCGGACATGCAGGGCCGTCTGGAGATCCTCAAGGTTCACCAGAAGGGCAAGCCGGTCGCCACGGACGTCGACCTGAGCGCGGTCGCCCGCCGTACGCCCGGCTTCACGGGCGCGGACCTGGCGAACGTGCTGAACGAGGCCGCGCTGCTCACCGCGCGCAGCAACATGAAGCTGATCGACAACCACATGCTGGACGAGGCGATCGACCGCGTCGTGGCGGGTCCGCAGAAGCGGACCCGGATCATGTCCGAGAAGGAAAAGAAGATCACCGCGTACCACGAGGGCGGACACGCCCTGGTCGCGGCGGCTCTGCCGAACTCGGACCCGGTCCACAAGATCACGATCCTGTCGCGCGGCCGGGCCCTGGGTTACACCATGGTCCTGCCGGAAGAGGACAAGTACTCGACCACGCGCAACGAAATGCTCGACCAGCTGGGGTACATGCTGGGCGGGCGCGCGGCCGAGGAACTCGTCTTCCACGACCCGACGACAGGCGCTGCGAACGACATCGAGAAGGCCACCAGTACGGCCCGCGCGATGGTCACGCAGTACGGCATGACCGAGCGCCTCGGCGCGATCAAGTTCGGCGGCGACAACACCGAGCCCTTCCTGGGCCGGGACATGACGCACCAGCGCGACTACTCGGAAGAGGTCGCCGCGCTCGTCGACGAAGAGGTCAAGAAGCTCATCGAGACCGCGCACAACGAGGCGTGGGAGATCCTGGTCGAGAACCGCGACGTTCTCGACAACCTGGTTCTGGCCCTCCTGGAGAAGGAGACGCTGAACAAGGAGCAGATCGCCGAGATCTTCCAGCCGATCGTGAAGCGCCCGGCCCGCCCCGCGTGGACCGGTTCCTCCCGCCGTACGCCGTCGACCCGGCCGCCGGTGCTGTCGCCCAAGGAGCTGGCACTCACCAACGGTGCCGCCAACGGTGCGACGGCTGCGATCACCTCGGTGACCAAGGACTCGACGCCCGGCGACGCGGTCCCGGCTCCGGAAGAGCGCCCGGAGAGCAGCTGACCTTCCCCAAGCTCTCAGCTGCGTTCGAGCAGGGGAGACCCCACCCGTAACCGGGGTCACACCCGGCCCGGAATGGATGCCGCGACCCCCAGGTTTTAGCCTGGGGGTCGCGGCATTTCTCATATGCCTGCACGGATGAAGCACAGGAACGAGGCACTGATGACCGACCCGGTGACGCTTGACGGCGAGACCACCGTCGGCGAGTTCGACGAGAAGCGGGCCGAGAATGCGGTGCGCGAGCTCCTCATCGCCGTGGGGGAGGACCCCGACCGCGAGGGCCTGCGGGAGACGCCGGCGCGAGTGGCGCGGGCGTACCAGGAGATATTCGCCGGTCTGCGGCAGAAGCCCGAGGACGTCCTGACGACGACCTTCGACCTCGGCCACGACGAGATGGTGCTGGTCAAGGACATCGAGGTGATGTCCAACTGTGAGCACCACCTGGTGCCCTTCCACGGCGTCGCGCACGTCGGCTACATCCCGTCCGCCGACGGCAAGATCACCGGTCTTTCGAAGCTGGCCCGCCTGGTCGACGTGTTCGCGCGCCGGCCGCAGGTGCAGGAGCGGCTGACCACGCAGGTCGCCGACTCGCTGATGGAGATCCTGGAGCCGCGCGGCGTGATCGTCGTGGTCGAGTGCGAGCACATGTGCATGACGATGCGCGGGGTGCGCAAGCCGGGTGCGAAGACGATCACGTCGGCGGTACGCGGGCAGCTCCGCGACCCGGCGACGCGGGCCGAGGCGATGAGCCTGATCATGGCCCGCCGCTAGCTCCTACGCGCGTATGCACACGGCCTGCTCGTGGAGGCGCGCGTCAGGCGGTGTCGGCCGTCGGGGTCGGCCGTCAGGCGGTGTCGGCCGCCGGGGCGGTGTCGTCGTCCTCCGGGAGGCGCAGGACGCGCTCCAGGAAGAACGCGGCAGCGACGACCGCCGCGCCCGCCAGGACCGAGAAGCCCGCGTAGAGGGCCTGGGCGTGGCGGGCGGGCAGGTCGGCGAGCTGAGTGAGCAGGTGGACGCCCACGCCTCCGTACACCCCGGCGACGAGTGCGGCGACGAGGGCGCTCGCCTGGCCGAAGACGACCGCGCGGGCGGCCAGCATCGGGTCGACGCCCTTGGCGCCGGGGCGGCGCTCGCGCTGGGCGCGCAGCCGGGCACGCAGGGACAGCGCGGTCGCCAGCAGCACGGCGGCGATCAGGGCCAGCACGATGGGCGCCGCGACCGGCACACCGGGCAGGCTGTCGATCGAGGCCCACAGCCGGGCGCCCGCCCAGGACAGCACTCCGGCCACGACGAAGATGCCGGTCAGTACCCCGAGCCGTAGTTGCTTCACGAAGCTTCGCTTTCCGTCACGTCGTCACGAGTGTCCCTGCGACACCGCTCGCCCGCCCAGTGTGATCCGCGCAGTGTGAACCGCCCGTGTGATCCGTGCGGTGTCGTACGAAGCGGTGTCGTACGAAGTCAACGCTTACTCGGGCAGTCGGAGTTCCAGATCGACGCGCGGAAGTACGCCGTCGGTGGAGACGGTGCCGAGGAGATCGGCGACCGCACCGCGGCCCGGGACCTGCGCCTCGGGGTCCACGTCGTGCCACGGGACGAGCACGAAACCGCGCTCGTGGGCGCGTGGGTGCGGGAGCGTGAGCACCGGGTCGTCGGAGACGACGTTGGCGTACGAAAGGATGTCGACGTCGATCGTGCGGGGGCCCCAGCGCACCTCGCGGACCCGGTCGAAGGCCTCCTCGATGGCTTGGCCGCGCTCCAGGAGCGAGGACGGCGGGAGGGTGGTCCTCACCAGGACGACCGCGTTGAAGTACGACGGCTGGGAGCCGGCGTCGACGCCCCACGGCTCGGTCTCGTACACCGGGGAGACCGCCTTCACGCGGACGCCGGGGGTGTCCTCCAGGAGGTCGACGGCGCCCTGGAGGGTCTCCAGGCGGTTGCCCAGGTTGCTGCCGAGGCCGATGACGGCCCATTTGGGGTTGGAGAGGGTGGTGTCGGCGGCGTCCACCTGCTCCGTCACGGAGCTGGGAACCGGCTGCACGGTGGGGTCGCTCTGCGTCTGGTTCATACACGGCTCCGGGTGATGGTGATGGTCACGTCGTCGAAGGGCACGGTGATCGGGGCGTCCGGCTTGTGGACGGTGACCTCGATCTCGTCGACCCCGGCGTGCTTGAGGCACTGCTGGGCGATCCGCTCGGCGAGCGTCTCGATCAGATTGACCGGCTCGCCCTGCACGACCTCCACGACCTCCTCGGCGACCACGCCGTAGTGGACGGTCTTCGTCAGGTCGTCGTCGGCCGCGGCGGGACGGGTGTCCAGGCCGAGGACGAGGTCCACGATGAAGGTCTGGCCCTCTTCGCGTTCTCTGGGGAACACGCCGTGGTGTCCACGGGCCTTGAGGCCGCGCAGCGCGACACGATCCACGCGAATCACTCCTGCTGTTCGTAGTCATCGGGGCCCGTGCCGAGTGCGGTCGGCACATCACCTGAGAAACCGAATCTACCTGCGCGCACTGACAGACCCCGTCCGCGGGGCCGTCGGCAGCACGCGGAAGGGGCTCTTCCGGGGTTCCTCCCGAAGCCCCTACCCACTCACGCCGGGGAATCGCCGTTCCTCAGGAGGGGGAACCGTGGGGACCTCGGGAGGGGAGCCGTGGGGAATCGACAGGAAACCGTCAGGAGTCGTTCAGGAGGAGTCCTCGTCCTCGTCGTCGTCGGAGTCCGCCAGCACGGGCGAACCGTGGTGCGCCCACAGCCTCCAGCCGTCCGGAGTGCGGCGGAAGACATTGGTGGCGACGACCAACTGGCCGACCAGCGGCCCCAGTTCGCCGCTCTCCTCGGCGGGGCCGCCGCTGAGAATGTTCTCGGTGCAGGTGGCCAGGGCAGTGTCGCCCATGACGGAAACCAACACGTCGGTGAGGAAGAACTGGATGTACTCGGTGTGCGCCATGATCAGCGCGTACGAGCGCAGGACCTCGCCGCGTCCGGAGAGCACCGGCCAGCCGGGGTGGACGCAGGTGATCTCGTCGTCGAGCCAGAGCGCGGACAGCTCTTCGAAGTCGCCGCGTTCCAGACATTCGTAGAACGCCGTGTTGGCCAGTTCGACCTGTTCGGCGTCGGTGCTGCGGGGGCTCACTTCGCTCCTGCCACGGCGCGGGCGACCCGTACCGCGTCGGCCGTCGCGCGTACCTCGTGCACCCGGACCGCCCAGGCGCCCTCGTGGGCGGCGATCGCGGAGACAGCGGCGGTGGCGGCGTCGCGCTCGCGCGCGGGCGGCGGGGTGGCGCCGTCCCCGGCCAGTACGTGGCCCAGGAAGCGCTTGCGGGAGGCGGCCACCAGCAGCGGGCGGCCCAGCGAGCGCAGGTCGCCGAGGTGGGCGAGGAGGGCGAGGTCGTGCTCGGCGCGCTTGGCGAAGCCGAGGCCGGGGTCGACGACGATGCGCTCGGGGGCGATGCCGCCCGCGACGACCGCGTCCACGCGCGCGTGCAGCTCGGCGAGGACTTCGGCGACGACGTCGTCGTACACCGCGAGGCTGTTCATGCCCTCGCTGAAGCCGCGCCAGTGCATGACGACGAAGGGGACGCCGGTGGCCGCGACGGCGGGGACCATGGCGGGGTCGGCGAGGCCGCCGCTGACGTCGTTGACGAGGACCGCGCCGGCCGCGACGGCCTGTTCGGCGACGGCGGCACGCATGGTGTCGACGGAAACGGTGACGCCCTCGGACGCGAGGCCCCGGACGACCGGCACGACCCTCTTGAGCTCTTCGTCGGCGTCGACGCGGCTGGCGCCGGGGCGGGTGGACTCGCCGCCCACGTCGACCAGGTCGGCGCCCTCGGCGACCAGGGCCAGGCCGCGCTTGACGGCGGCGGCGGTGTCGAACCAGCGCCCGCCGTCGGAGAAGGAGTCGGGCGTCACATTCACGACGCCCATGACCGCACAGCGGTCCCACTCCGGGAGTCCTTCGGCGGGGTGGGCGTGCAGCAACGTACTCATACGTCCAGCCTAGGCGTCAGCGCCTGGTCTCCGAACCGTCAAGACCGTCCGTACCGTCGGGGAAGACGCGGCCGAGGAGCGTGAACAGGGCGGTGCGCTCCGTGTCGTCCAGGGCGTCCAGGGCGGCCAGCGTGGTGTGCATCCGGGCCCGGATGGTGTCGATGGTGACCTCGCCGTACTGGGTGAGCACGACGTTCTTGACGCGGCGGTCGGTGGCGCTGGGCTCGCGGCGCACCAGCTCGCGCTTCTCCAGCCGGTCCACGATGCCGGTGATGTTGGAGGCGTCGCAGGCCAGAGTGGTGGCGAGGGCGCGCATCGGGGCGGGCGAGGAGCGCAGCACGCTGAGCGTCTTGGCCTGGCTGGCGGTGAGCCCTGCGGTGGCGGCGGCGAGCGTGAAGTCCCCGTAATAGAGACCGAAGGACGCGGCCAGCCGGTCGACGAGTTCCGCCTTGGTCGGCGGGTTGGCCTGGTTCGGCGGGTTGGCTGCCATGACATGCAGTGTACGCCGGAAAACTTGACCATCTCAACGATTGAGGTTTACCGTCGGAACAGTTACTTGAGATAGTCAACTATTGAGTCTGGAGTGCTTCCCCATGAAGGCCATCACGTACAGCGCATACGGCAGCCCCGACGCCCTGGAGTACGGCGAGCGTCCCGAGCCCAAGCTCGGCCCGGACTCCGTACTCGTCAAGGTCCGCGCCGCCTCCGTCAACCCGGTCGACTGGAAGATCCTCGCCGGGTATCTGGACCCGGCGCTGGACGCCGTCTTCCCGGTGGTGCCGGGGTGGGACGTGGCGGGCGTCGTCGAGAAGGCGGGCGCCGCGGTGTCCGAGTTCGCCCCGGGCGACGAGGTCATCGGCTACGTCAGGGAGGACTTCGTGTCCCGGGGGACCTTCGCGGAGTACGTGGCCGCGCCCGTCCGCACCCTGGCGCGCAAGCCCGCCGGCATCAGCTTTGAGGAGGCGGCGGGGCTGCCGCTGGCCGGGCTGACCGCGTACCAGGCGCTGACGCGGAACCTGAAGGTGAAGGCGGGGGACAAGGTGCTGGTGCACGCGGCGGCCGGCGGCGTCGGCTCGCTCGCCGTGCAGATCGCGCGGTCGCTGGGGGCCGAGGTCATCGGTACCGCGAGCGAGCGCAACCACGAGTACCTGCGGTCGCTGGGCGCCACCCCCGTCGCGTACGGGGAAGGGCTGGCGGGCCGGGTGCGGGAGATCGCGCCGGACGGTGTCGACGCGGTGCTCGACCTCGTGGGCGGGGAGGCGCTCCAGGCGTCGCCCGAGCTGCTCGCGGACGGCGCACGGCTGGCGTCCATCGCGGACGGGGCCGTGGCGGGGCTGGGCGGGGACTACGTCTTCGTACGGCCCGACTCGGCGGACCTGACGGCGCTGGGGGACCTGGTGGAAAGGGGCGAGCTCACTGTGGAGGTCGCGGCGGTCTATCCGCTGGAGAAGGCCGCGGACGCTTTCCGGGAGAGCATCGGGGGGCACACGCGGGGGAAGATCGCGATCAGCGTGGCGTAGCGGGCCGCTTGTGCGCGGTGCGGGCCGCTTGGGCGCGGTGCGGGGGCGGGGGTTTCTGTGCGGGTTCGTTGTGGCTGGGCGCGCAGTTCCCCGCGCCCCTGAGGGGCGCCCGTGAAGGGCGCCCCTGGGTGCGGCGGATCAGGCGACCGGTTCTACTTCTCGTACGGGTGCAGTTGTGTGTGCGCAGGGCTGGGGGCCCCTCTTTGAGGCTGCCTTCCGGGTGAAGCGGGCGAACGGGCGCGGCAGTCCCAGCGTGACGAAACCTTCTGCCTGCATCGCGGCGAAGCTGATCCGCGGCAGGTCCCTGGGCGTCCGGAAGACCACGAAGCGCGGCTCCCAGCGCGGCTGGAACTTCGCGTTGAACTTGTACAGCGACTCGATCTGGAACCACCGGGAGAGGAAGACCAGCAGCCCGCGCCAGCCCCGCAGCACCGGCCCCGCGCCCAGCTTCTCGCCGCGGGCCAGTGCCGAGCGGAACATCGCGAAGTTGAGCGACACCTTCTTGATGCCGAGACCGGGGGCCGCCGTGAGGGAGGCGACGATCAGGAGTTCGTTCATGCCGGGGTCGGCCGCCCGGTCACGCCTCATGAGGTCGAGGGACATGCCGTCGGCGCCCCAGGGGACGAAGTGCAGCACTGCCTTGATGTCGCCGTACGGGCCGGGCGTCGCGCCCTCCTCGTCGGCCTTGTGGGCGGTCGCGATGAAGCAGTCCTCGTCGCCCGGCTCGCCGACCCGGCCCAGCGCCATCGAGAAGCCGCGCTCGGTCTCCGTGCCGCGCCAGTCGGCGGCGGCCCGGCGGATGCGGTCCAGCTCCTCGGCCTCCAGGTCGCCGACCCGGCGCACCCGGGTCTCGTAACCGTTGCGCTCGATGCGCTTGACCATCTGCCGCACGTTGCGCATCGCGCGCCCCGCGAGGGAGAAGTCGGGGACGTCGACGACGGCCTCGTCGCCCAGTTCGAGGGCGTCCAGGCCGGTCTCGCGGGTCCAGACCTCGCCGCCGGTCTCCGAGCAGCCCATCACGGCCGGCGTCCAGGAGTGTGCCTTGGCCTCCTCCATGAACCGCTCGATGGCGCCGGGCCAGGCCTCGACGTCGCCGATCGGGTCGCCGCTGGCCAGCATCACGCCGGACACGACGCGGTAGGTGACGGCGGCCTTGCCGCTGGGGGAGAAGACGGCGGCCTTGTCGTGCCGCAGGGCGAAGTGGCCCAGCGAGTCGCGGGCGCCGTGCTTGGCCAGCAGGCCGCGCAGCTGCGCCTCGTCCTCCTCGGTGAGCCGGGCGGCCGGGTGCTCGGGACGGAAGGCCAGGTACACCGTGGTGATCGCGATGATCCAGCCGAGGGCGCCCAGCGAGTAGCCGACCGTCCAGGAAGCCTGCTTGGTGTAGTCGATCGGGCCCTCGAAGCCGGCCAGGCCGTAGACGACGTGCGTCAGGCGGTCGCCGAAGCCGGGGCTGCCGACGATCGTCTTCGGGTGGGAGCTGACGATCAGCAGGCCGAGCCCGATCGAGCCCAGGCCGGTCAGTGCGAGGTTCGCGACCGCCTTCCAGCGGCTGCGCGGGTCGGGCAGCGCGGCGAACTCACTCCGATGGACGATCAGCAGCGCCAGAAGTACGAGCGCGATCAGCGCACCCAGCCAGGAGCTCCGGTACGAGATCTGCGCGATCGCGCCCACCGGGAGCAGGACCACCGCGGAGCGCCAGGCGCGACGCTTGCGCCTCTTGAGGCCGTGGGCAAGCAGGAGCAGCAGCACGCCCACGGTCAGCGAGAAGGCGGCGGCGAACGGCCCGAACGTACCGGGCAGCACCTCGGCCACGCTGTGCATCCGGCTGTGCCGGAAGCGGGGGATGACCCCGGCCGCGATGTCGAGCAGACCCACCAGAGTGACCGCCGCGCCGACCAGCGCGGGGACCTTCTCGGGTCGCGGACCGCGCAGGATCCGCCGCACCCGATCCGGAACCGCTCCGGACTTATCCCCATCTATTCTGATTGACATCGCTTCCCGAGGTTTCCGCGAGAGGTTTTATGCCCGCGGAACCTGGAGAAGGTCCCGTCCGGACAATGTGCGTTCACTAGGACGGTGCTTCCGGGGGGTGGGTTCACTCAGCTCTCAGGAAATTCTCATCCAGGAAGTAACGATCTCGTCATGGGTCTCACCAGTACCAAGGTCCTCCTGCTCGCTCTCCTGATCGCGGTCCTGCTCTTCGCCGCCACGATCTGGTACTGGCCGCGGCTGTCCGGCCGCAGCTGGAGGGCAGTCCTCGGCCGGATCGGCCTGCTGCTGGTGACCCAGCTGGCGCTGTTCGCCGCGGTCGGTCTCGCCGCTAACAAATCGTTTCTCTTCTACGGGTCCTGGGCCGACCTCTTCGGCCAGGAGGAGGAGATGGGCGTGGTCGTCGACCACGCGGCGGGCGCCAACCGGCAGGCGCAGCTGATCGGCACCCGCGCGATGGACGTCCCGGGCGGCAACAAGCCGTCCGTCGGCGGGCAGATACAGGAAGTACGGATCGAGGGCGCGAAGTCGAAGATCGTCAGCCCGGCCTACGTGTACCTGCCGCCGGAGTACTTCCAGCCGAAGTACGCGAAGAAGCAGTTCCCGGCGACGGTCGTGCTCACCGGCTACCCGGGCACCGCGATGAACCTGATCAAAGGGCTCCGGTACCCGCAGACCGCTCTGATGCAGGCCCGTGCGGGCAAGGCGCAGCCCATGGTCATGGTCATGATGCGGCCGACCGTCGCCCCGCCGCGCGACACCGAGTGCGTGGACATTCCGGGCGGCCCGCAGACCGAGACGTTCTTCGCCGACGACCTGCGGCGCGCCGTCTCGTCCGCGTACCGCGTGGGCACGAAGCCGCAGAACTGGGGCTTCATGGGGAACTCCACGGGCGGCTACTGCGCCGTGAAGATCGCCATGGCGCACCCGGACAAGTTCGCCGCGGGCGCGGGCCTGTCCCCGTACTACAAGGCGGCCGACGACCCGACGACCGGTGACCTCTTCGGCGGCAACGCGAACCTCAAGAAGCGCGCCGACCTCCTGTGGGCGCTGGACAACCTGCCGGCGCCCAAGACCTCCCTGCTGCTCACGACCAGCAAGAAGGGCGAGGACAACAAGAAGCCGACGGCAGCGTTCATCAGCAAGGTGAAGCCGCCGACGCACGTGTCGTCGATCACACTGAACAGCGGCGGTCACAACTTCAACACCTGGAAGCGCGAGATCCCCGCCGTCGTCGAGTGGCTGAGCAAGAAGCTCACCGCCTGACGCACCGAGCACCGGGCACTGGGCTGCGGACTGCGGGCTGCGGGCACCGGGGCTCTGGGCGGCTGTCAGCCGATGGTCTCCACTTCCACCTCCGTACGGGACACCTTGCGGCCGTCCGCGTCGATCGACCGGCGCAGCGCCTCGTGCAGTCGGGCCGGGGTGAGCACCCCCAGGAACCGGCCCTCGCTCCGCTCGTCGATGACGGCGATCCATCCCGCGTCGTGCTGGAGCATCGTCGCGAACGCCTGCTTGAGCGACGCCCCCACCGGAAGCCACGCTTCCATCCGGCGCGCGTGCTCCCGCACCGTCCCGCCCTCGTGCGTCGCGCCCTCATGCGTCGCGCCGTTGTGGGGCCCGGCCGGCTCCGTCGCCCCGGCCGGGATCCAGCCGTGCAGGTTGTCCTCGCTGTCGAGTACGACGGCCCAGCGCGCGCCCTCTGCCGACAGCCGTGCCGTGGCGCTCCTGAGGGAGTCGTCGAGGTGGACGACCGGCGGCTGGTCCAGGTCGCTCTCCTCGATGGGAGTGACCGAGAGCCTCTTGAGGCCGCGGTCGGCGCCCACGAAGTCCGCGACGTACGGGGTGGCGGGCGCGCCGAGCACGACGGCGGGGGCGTCGAACTGCTCGACGGTGCCCTGCCCGTAAACGGCGATGCGGTCGCCGAGCCGGACCGCTTCCTCGATGTCGTGCGTGACGAACAGCACCGTCTTGCGGACCTGCGACTGGAGCTTCAGGAACTCGTTCTGCAGATGCTCGCGGACCACCGGGTCGACCGCGCCGAACGGCTCGTCCATGAGGAGGACGGGCGGGTCGGCCGCCAGGGCGCGGGCGACGCCGACGCGCTGTCGCTGGCCGCCGGAGAGCTGTTCCGGATAGCGGGAGCCGTAGACCTTGGGATCCAGGCCCACCAGGTCGAGGAGCTCGGCGGCCCGCGCGCGTGCCTCCGTCCGCTTCACGCCGAGTAGGTGCGGCACGGTCGCGGTGTTGTCGAGGACCGTCTTGTGCGGGAAGAGGCCCACCTGCTGGATCACGTAGCCGATGCGGCGCCGCAGTTCCACCGGGTCGACGGTGGATATGTCCTGGCCGTCGAGGAATATGCGGCCCTCGGTCGGTTCGATGAGCCGGTTGACCATCTTCATCGTGGTGGTCTTGCCGCAGCCCGACGGGCCGACGAGCGTGATGAGTTCACCTGCGGCGACCTCGAAGGACAGGTCGTCGACGGCGGTCGTTCCGTCGGCGTAGCGCTTGGTGACGTGCTCGAACCGGATCATGGGTCCCCATTGTGACGGCTGGTGACGGGTCTTGTGTGAAGGGCGTGTTGCCGTGCTGTGGCAGCCCGAACCGGGCCGGGCCCGTTGTCAGTGGTCGGCGATATGGTCTTTGAACATACGTTCTCAAGTGTGCGCGGAGCAGTTGCCGACCGGGCTGCTTGGGACGGCCGGAGCGGGGGAGGTGGGGACGGGTGAGCGAGCAGAGCTGTCTGGCGACGAACGACTGGATCTGCGGTGAGTACCTGCGTTCCCGCAGCCAGGAATTGACCGATGCGACCCTCCAGCACATCTGGATCACGGTGGCCTCGGTGCTGATCGGGCTGGCCGTGGCCTTCCCCCTCGCACTCCTGGCCCGGCGGCACAAGCGCTTCGCGGGGCCGGTGCTCGGGTTGACCACTGTGCTCTACACGGTGCCCTCGCTGGCGATGTTCTCACTGCTGCTGCCGCTGTTCGGGCTTTCGGCCGCGCTCGTGATCACCGGCCTGGTGCTGTACTCGCTGACGATCCTCGTGCGGAACATCCTGGCCGGCCTCGAAGCGGTGCCGGAAGAGGCCCGGGAGGCCGCACGCGGGATGGGGTACGGGCCCTGGCGGATGCTCTGGGAGGTCGAACTGCCGCTCTCCCTCCCGGCGCTGATGGCCGGGGTGCGGATCGCCACCGTCTCGACGGTCGCGCTGACCACGGTCGGCTCCATCGTCGGCCGCGGCGGCCTCGGCAACCTCATAGAGGACGCGCTGCCCACCTTCTTCAAGGCGCAGGTGCTCGCCGCGTCCGTGCTGTGCGTGCTGCTCGCCCTCGTTGCGGACCTGCTGCTGCTCGGACTCCAGCGGCTGCTCACGCCATGGACCCGGGTGTCCCGGGCGAAGCCCGAGCCGCGTACAACTCGAATACAGAAGACTTCTGCGGCTGTGGGGGCGGGCTGATCTCGATGGGTGTGCTCGGCGACGCCTGGACCTGGCTGGTCACGGGCTCGAACTGGTCGGGGGACGGTGGGGTCTGGGCCCGGCTGACGGAGCATCTGTACGTCAGCGGGGTCGCGCTCGCCGTGGCCTGCCTGCTCGCGCTGCCGCTGGCCTTCCTGCTCGGACACCTCGGCAGGGGAGGTGCGCTCGCGGTCAACATCTCCAACGTGGGGCGGGCCGTCCCGGTGTTCGCGGTGCTGGCGCTCTTCATGGTCTCGCCGCTGCGCTCCGCCGGATACCTGCCGACGATCATCGCGCTGGTGCTGTTCGCGGTGCCGCCGCTGCTCACCAACGCGTATGTCGGGATGCGGGAGGTGGACCGGGCGGTGGTGGAGGCCGCGCGCGGCATGGGCATGTCGGGCATGCAGCTCTTCCTGCGGGTCGAACTGCCCCTCGCGTACCCGCTGGTGATGACCGGGCTGCGGTCGGCCGCCGTGCAGGTGGTGGCCACCGCCTCGATCGCCGCGATGGTCGGCCAGGGCGGGCTCGGGCGGATTATCACCGCCGGGTTCAACACGTACGACACCGCGCAGGTGGTCGCGGGGGCGCTGCTGGTGGCGCTGCTCGCGCTGCTGGTGGAGGGCGCGCTGGTGCTGCTCGGCCGTCTGTTCTCGCCGCTTCGGAAAACCGCCTGACGGCGCGGCAGCCTTCTTGCTTCTCTTTGGTACGTGGATACGTCGTTCTCTTTGATACGTCCGTCTTCGATACGTCCCTCTTCCCTGCACCTCGTGCACTTCATGGATGGTGAACCCTCATGAGCAAGACCTCACGCCTCGCGGGTGCGGTAGTCGGCCTGGTGGCACTGACCGGGTCGCTCGCCGCGTGCGGCGGCGACAGCCTGGAGAAGGGCAAGCCCGGCGCCGCAGCGCCCGCCGGGGGCGGCAAGAAGGGCTCGCTGGTGGTGGGCGCCGCCGCGTTCACCGAGTCCAAGGTGCTGGCGGAGCTGTACGCGCTGGCACTCAAGGACGCCGGGTACGCCACGTCGGTGACCGTCGTCAAGAACCGTGAGCTGTACGAACCCTCGCTGGAGAAGGGCGAGATAGACGTCGTCCCCGAATACGCGGCGACGCTCACCGAATTCCTCAACGCGAAGGTGAACGGAGCCAAGGAGGCCGAGAAGAAGCCGCTCGCCTCCAGCGACGCCGCCGCCACCGTCGCCGCGCTGGAGAAGCTGGCCGGCCCGCTCGGGCTGAAAGTCCTGCCCGCCGGAGAGGCCGTCGACCAGAACGCCTTCGCGGTGACCAAGGAATTCGCCGCGAAGAACAAGCTCAAGACCCTTTCCGACCTGGGCAGGTCCAAGATCAAGGTCAAGATCGCGGCGGGCGACGAATGCAAGGTCCGACCGTTCTGCGCGCCCGGACTGAAGTCCAAGTACGGCATTGACGTCACCGGGATCGACCCCAAGGGCGTCGGTACCCCGCTGTCCAAGCAGGCCGTCAAGGACGGTGAGGACCAGCTCGTCCTCACCACCACGACGGACGCCACGATCGACAGCTTCGGCCTCGTCTTCCTGGCCGACGACAAGAAGCTGCAGAACGCCGACAACCTGCTGCCCGTCGTCAACGCCAAGGAAGCGGCAGACCCGGCCGTCGCCGAGGCGCTCGGCAAGCTCACCAAGGCGCTGACCACGGCGGATCTCGGTGAACTGAACCGCAAGGTCGACATCGACCGGGCCAAGCCGGCCGATGTCGCGAAGGCATATCTGGAGGAGAAGAACCTCCTCAAGAAGTAGCGGAATCAGGAATGGGGGTGCCGTCCGGAGCTGTTTCGGCAGTGGTTCGCCAGGAGCCCGGGTAACCGCAAGGGAACAGATTGCCGAGCGGTGCCCCATCCGTGTCTCGCACACGGTAAATTTCGGGCCATGCCACGTGGACGCCACCGCCATTCCCCACCCCTGCACAAGCTGCTGCCCTCCTCGGCGGTCGCGGGCGTCTCGCTCGTGTGCGCCGTCGGCGCCTGGTTCGTGGCGGAACCCGTGGTGATCCGGTCACTGGTCGCCGCAGCGGCGGCGGCAGCCGTCACCGGGGCGGCCCTGATGCGCAGTTGGGACCGTACGGCGGGCCGCAAGGTCGCCGAACTGACCCGGGCGCGCGAGGCCGACGTGTGGAAGACCGAGGAGCGCGTCGCCGACCTTGAGGGCGACCTTGAGGAATCGCGTGCGCTGCGGGTCAGGCTCGATGCGAAGCTGCGTGCCAAGCGCGTGGAGCTGGCTGCTCTGCGCAACGAGCACGCCGCGCTCCTGCGCCGGTACGCGACCGCCGAGACCGAGCGCGCGACGGCCCTGGAGCGCCGTCGGCAGCTTGCTCTTGAGGCGGCGGCGAAGACCGCTGCGAAGGCCACTCCGAAGGAACTGCCGGCGGCGGCCTCGACGCCGACCCCGGCCGCGTACATGCGGGCGGCCGCGGCGCTGGAGAACCTGGGGCGGAACGGGGTGGTGCAGCGGGAGCGGGCGGAAGCGGCGGCTGTCGCTGCTTCAACCGGTGCGGTGGAGGTACGGGTTCCGGCCCAGCCTCCGGTACGGGTGGAAGTGCCGCGGGCGGAGGTGCCGACTCCGGTTCCGGCCCCGGATCTGCGGGAGCACACGCGCACGTCCGCGCCCCGGACCCCCTCCGCGCCCCAGGCTTCCTCCGTGGCTCCGGCCCCGCCCGCGGCCCTCGCCCCGTACGCCCCGCAGAACCTTCCCGCCGTACGGAAGCAGGGCGGCTTCGACTTCTTCGGCACGGGTGCGTCCGCGCTGGAGCCGGTCAAGGACTCCGTACAGCAGCAGCACAGCGTGCTGGACGAGGACCTCGCGGACGTCGTCGGCGAGGAGGTACTGGCCGACCACCACCGGTCGTCGCGTGCCGCCGCCGGCCGGGACGCGGTCGGCGAGGTCATCGACCTGACGGCGCACGACGAGACCGAGCAGCTGGACGTGGCGGACCTCAGGAGCGCGATCAGCTCCTGAAGTCCCTTCCGTACGGCGCGACGTGCCGATGCGGCGCTACTTGTCGATGTCTCCGACGACGAAGAAGAGCGAGCCGAGGATCGCGACCATGTCGGCGACCAGCGTGCCCGGCAGCAGTTCCGTCAGGGCCTGGATGTTGTTGAACGACGCCGAGCGCAGCTTCAGCCGGTACGGGGTCTTCTCGCCCTTGGAGACCAGGTAGTAGCCATTGATGCCGAGCGGGTTCTCGGTCCAGGCGTACGTGTGACCCTCAGGGGCCTTGAGGACCTTCGGCAGCCGCTGGTTGATCGGTCCCGGCGGCAGGTCGGCCGCCCGGTCGAGACAGGCGTCGGCGAGGTCCAGGGCATTGTGCGTCTGCTCAAGAAGGCACTCGAACCGGGCCAGGCAGTCGCCCTCCTCCCTGGTCACCACCTTGAGGGTGTCCTGGAGTTCGCCGTACGCGAGGTACGGCTCGTCGCGCCGCAGGTCGAAGTCGACCCCCGAGGCACGGGCGATGGGACCGGAAACGCCGTACGCGTGGACGGCCTCGGCCGACAGCACGCCGACGCCGCGCGTACGGCCGCGGAAGATCTCGTTGCCGAGAACCAGGCCGTCGTACACGTCCATCCGCGAACGGACGGAGGCGACGGCGTCGCGCACCCGCCCGAGCCAGCCCGCCGGCACGTCCTCTTTGAGGCCGCCGACCCGGTTGAACATGTAGTGCATGCGACCGCCGGAGACTTCCTCCATCACGGCCTGGAGCTCTTCGCGCTCGCGGAACGCGTGGAAGACGGGGGTGATGCCACCGAGTTCGAGGGGGTACGAGCCGAGGAACATCAGGTGGTTGAGGACCCGGTTGAGCTCGGCGAGGAGGGTGCGGGTCCAGACGGCTCGTTCCGGGACCTCCATGCCCAGCATGCGCTCGACGGCCATGACGACGCCGAGTTCGTTGGAGAACGCGGAGAGCCAGTCGTGGCGGTTGGCCAGCATGACGATCTGGCGGTAGTCGCGGGCCTCGAAGAGCTTTTCGGCGCCGCGGTGCATGTAGCCGATGACGGGTTCGGCGTGCTGGATGCGTTCGCCGTCGAGGACGAGCTTGAGGCGCAGGACGCCGTGGGTGGAGGGGTGCTGGGGGCCGATGTTGAGCACCATGTCGGTGGACTCGGCAGCGCCGCCGATGCCGACTGTCGTCGTCTGCGTCATGCGGGACAGTATCCCTTGGGGGTGAGGAGGGGGAGTGGGGCAGGCTTTTAGGGGCGCGGGGAACTGCGCGATCAGCCACGACGCACCCGCGCGACGACCACCGGCCCTCCTGCCCAAGAAGGCGGCGGCAGAAGCGGCGGTCAGGGGGCGGGGGCTGGGTCTAGGTGGCGGGATTGGCCCCGTCCACTCCCTGCATGAGCCAGGCGAAGTCGCCCAGGCCGCCCCGGGCACGTAGTTCCGCCGCCTCGCCTGCCGTGGTCAGGGCTCGTACGTATGCCGTGGGATCCGTCGATGCCAGGGCCAGGGGTGGCCGTTCGCCCGTGATGCCGAGCCGACGCAGCGCCTCCCGTTGGGTGAGCAGTTCGGTCCGGTGGCCTTGGGCACCGGCAGCTTCCGCCCCGCACGCATCCAGCGCCACATGCGCCGTCACGTCGCATCCCCCGTCCGGCACCGCCCGCACCTCCCGCCCGTCCGCGAAACCGCTCAGCGTGCCGAACGGGGGCCGGGCGCCCCGCTCGTGCGCGTAGTCCACGGCCACCGCGAGCCCCGCGTCCAGGGTCGCCACCGCCCGCGCCCACGCCTCGTCCCGGGGGCGCCCGATCTCCGCCCGATGGCCCGGCCGCCCCTCCAGCGGCCACCACCGTGCCAGCCACTCGGCGTCCGCACCGGTCACGGGGCCGCCGAGCCGCTCCGCGCCGTCGGACATCCGTACCTCGACGTACCGGGTCACCCCGTCCTCGTCCACCTCCGCGACGTCGACCGGCTCGTTGTCCAGCCACTCGTTGGCGAATACCAGACCGGTGACGCCCGACGGCGGTTCGGCGCACCACTCGATGCGGTGGTCGAGCCCGTCCGGCCTCGCCGCCCTCTCGACGGCGTACGCGCGCACCTCGAAGCCCTCGGGAAGCGCCGCCAGCACCCCCGTCAGCAGCTCTCCCCGCCCGGCGCCGATGTCGACCAGATCGATTCCGTCCGGCCCGCCAGGACCGTCAGACCCGTCCGGCCCGCCTCCCAACTCCTCGTACGTCCGCACCAAAAGCCGGGCCACCGCCCCCGCGAACAGCGCGGAGGCGTGCACGGAGGTACGGAAATGGCCTGCCGGGCCCTCGGGGCGCAGGTAGAAGCCGCCGGGACCATAGAGCGCGGCCTCCGTCGCCTCGCGCCAGCCGCGCCACTCAGATCCCTCGGACCCCTCAGATCCCTCAGGCCCCTCGAGTTCCTCGCCGTGCCCTGCTTCCGGCGGATCCGTCTCGTCTCTCACGGCACCAAGTCTCCACTGCGTCTCCACCTTGGGGAGTAGTGGCCCGGCTCCCGGATCGCCCCTCCGGTTGACCCATTGACCTCTGCGGTTTCCCTACGCTGGATACGTGCAGCGCCTCTACGACTTCATCCGCAGACATCCGACGAGCGTCGACAGCTTCTGGGCTGTGATTCTCCTCGGAATGTCCGCGATGTCGGCCGGATCGATCGGCTCCGGTGCGGGCGGCGCCGCGGTGGTGGTCTGCGTCCTCCTGATGTGCCTGACGGTCGCCCTGCGCCGCCGCGCCCCGGAGAAGATGGTCGTCCTGGCGGTCGTGACCGGACTCCTCCAGGTCGCGCTCGGCATCGAGCCGAACGTCTCCAACTTCGCGATGCTCGTCGTCGTCTACACGGTGGCCGCGAACGGCGCCCGCTGGGCGTCCCGGCTGGCCCTCGGCGCCTCGCTGGTCTCCGCCACGATCTCGCAGCTCCGCTGGCCGGTGGAGAAGGGCGACACGGTGGCGCCCATCGCCTTCGCGATCTTCCTGACCGTCCCGTTCGTCCTCGCCTGGGTGCTCGGTGACTCGATGCGCACCCGGCGCGCGTACTTCGCGCAGCTGGAGGAGCGGGCCACCCGGCTGGAGAAGGAGCGCGAGGCGCAGGCGAAGGTCGCCGTCGCCGCCGAGCGCGCCAGGATCGCCCGCGAGCTGCACGACGTCGTCGCGCACAACGTGTCCGTGATGGTGGTGCAGGCGGACGGTGCGGCGTACGTCATGGACGCCTCGCCCGAGCAGGCCAAACAGGCCCTGGAGACCATCTCGATGACCGGCCGGCAGGCGCTCGCCGAGATGCGCCGGCTGCTCGGCGTACTGCGTACGGGAGAGCAGCAGGTGAGCGGCGAGTACGTTCCGCAGCCGGACGTGCAGCAGATCGAGGACCTGGTGGAACAGGTCCGCACCGCGGGCCTCACCGTGGACTTCAAGATCGAGGGCACCGCCCGCCCGCTGCCCAGCGGCGTCGAACTCACCGCGTACCGCATCGTGCAGGAAGCCCTCACCAACACCCGTAAGCACGGCGGCCCCGAGGCGGGCGCGAGTGTGCGCCTGGTGTACTTCGACGACGGGCTCGGTCTGCTCGTCGAGGACGACGGCCGGGGCGCCTCCCACGAGCTGTACCAGGACGGTGGCGCCGACGGCCAGGGCCACGGCCTCATCGGGATGCGCGAGCGGGTGGGTATGGTCGGCGGCACGCTGGACGCGGGACCGCGCCCCGGCGGAGGCTTCCGCATCAGCGCCCTGCTCCCGCTCAAACCGGCCCACTGACGCCGGCCCGCCGAGTCCGGCCCACCCCCACTGACCGGCCCACCGACACCGGCCCGCCGAAGCCGGTCCACCGACACCTGAAGACGCTCCAAGCCGCTCCAGCCCCGCTCCCACCCGCTCTCCGGAAGGTCCTTCCCCATGCCGCCGATCCGCGTGATGCTCGTCGAGGAGCGCGGGACACATACACATAGGCTGTGACCTGCGCCGATGAAACATCAGGGGAGTGCGGGGAACCATGGGGCAGAGCGCGGACATAGCCGGGGGGCCGTTCATATGCGAGTTGTGCGGGAAGGCTGAGGCTCAGCCGATCGACCTGTACACGCGCAAGTCACGGAAGCTCAAGGCGGACGATCACCGCAGGGAGCAGAGCACCGACGCGCAGACGGAGCAGGGGCACCGCTGGGCGCACCGGAACGGCTACGCGGTCCGGAAGGTGTGGAAGGACCTTCAGAGCGCTTACAAGGATGTGAAGCGGTCCGACTTCGACCGTGCCTTGCGAGCGCTGGCAGGCGGGGAGGCTCCGGCCTTGTGGGCGTATGCGATCGACCGCTTCAGCCGCAAGGGCGCTGAGGATCTGTTGAAGGTCATCGGCAAGGCACGCGTGATCTTCGACATGGACGGCTTGGACTCCAACGAGCCGCGTGACCGTCGTTGGATCATCAACCGGGCGGAAGAGGCACGCGAGTACTCCGAGACTCTGTCCCGCCGCGTGAGCGACACCAAGGCGGAGCAGCGAGACCAGGGGCTTTGGGTGGCTGGACGTCCGCCGTGGGGGCTCTCCGTCTCGCGTGATCGGCGTCTGTCGGAGGACGTGACCCCTGCCGCTGAGGGGATGCAGTCGCGCGCTGACGTAGTGCGGGAAATGTTCCGGCGGGTAGCACATGAGGGCGCGTCTACCCGGGAACTTGCTCGCTGGCTGGATGAATCGGGAGTACCCGGACCGGGTGGCAAGGGATGGCGCTATCCGAACATTGCCCGGATGCTCAGGCACCCCGCGTATGTCGGTTGGCAGATGGTGCAGATCGGCTCACGTCCGACTGTCTACCGGAACGGGCAGGGGCAGCGTGTAGCCCTTCAAGGGCAGGGTGGGAAGCCCGTGGGGTTGGTCGCTGAGGCTGAGCAGCGCAAGGCACTGGACACCCTTACCCGGCTTGCTGATCTCGCCCCCATTCCGCCCAACCCTCAGAAGAGGGACACCCGTGCCAAGCACTTGCTGACGGGGCTTGCCCGGTGTGCTGGCTGCGGTCTCTCGGCTCCCTTTCAGGGGAAGTCGTACGCGTGCGGGGGTGTGCTCGGGGGACGGGATTGCACGGCGCGCGCGTCGGCACGGGGCCCTCTGCTTGAGGGCTACGTCTTCGAGTGCTGGCTTGCACGGCTCACCAGTTCCGAACCTGACGACGACATCATGATTGCCGTCTCGGAGCGCTGGGCGGCCCGTGTGAGGCCGGAGGAGACGGAAGGGGAGCAGGCGGCGCGGGCGGCCCTGCGAGCGGCTGAGATGGGCTTGCAGCGACTCTTGGGCGACCGTCAGAAGGGTGTCTATGACGGTGCGGCAGCCCGTTACTTCGCGCCGATGCTCCGGGACGCGAGTGACGCCGTGGAGCTTGCCCGGAAGGAAGTCGGCAAGTACGTGGCTGACGGGCCGTTGGATCTGCCGTTCATGAGCGTCGATCGGGAGATCATCATCGAGTCGTGGGAAGGTGCCGATCTGCCGTTGAAGCGTGACCTGCTGCGCCTTGCCATCAACCGCGTGATCATCAAGAAGGCACCGCACCAGGGGGCTAGGTTCGATGGGGATGCGCGCGTCACGATCGAGTGGGCGGAGCCTGCGGAGAGCTGACTGAGCGCCGTTTGCGGCCCGTTGCTGGGAGTCCCCGGTGGCGGGCCGTTCGGCGTTTCGGGGGGCGGGTGTGGCTTCGGGAGTCCCGGGGGCATGTCAGCGCGGACGCATACAGTCGGGGGAAGCCGGGGATCGGTCACGGTTCTGTCGGGGGGATGACGGAGTGAAGTGACAGGGGTGCGGTCTGCTGCGCCTCCTTTGCTTCTTTACTCCCCGTTCCGCGATGGGCGTTGACCCTTGCGGTTACTGGCCTGCGAGGGGGTCGCCGGAGGGTTTCATGATCAACAAAAGTGGTGAGGGGTGGGGTTGTGTCGGCGTTGGAAGAGGCGCGCGCGACGTGTTCGGAGTGTCTGGGGGAGCGTGCGCGTGATGGCCGTGGGACGTGTGGCGCGCCGTTGTGTCTTGAGTCGGCCCGGTTGCAGCGGCTTGCCCGTAAGGCGCGTGAGGCTGTGCGCGCTGCTGTAGGTCCTGCGCGTTGCCATCGTTGCGACAAGCCGCATGGTCGTGAGTCGTGGGCGCGGTATTGCGTGCCGTGTGCTGGTGAGGTGGACGAGTCCCGGCAGGCTGAGCGTCGGAAGTTGGCGGAGCAGCGGAGAGAGGCGGAGGGTCGCAGGCCGTGTCAGGGTCCGAATTGCTTGAACCTGGTGGGGGTTTCTCGGGGTCCTGCCCGTCGGTATTGCTCGGAGGTGTGCAGTCGTGCCGCTGAGTACATCCGTAAGCGCACCCGGACCAAGCCTGATCCGGTGCCGTGTCGGCGTTGTGGTACGCCCGTGATCCTCAAGTTCCGTGATGGGGTGTGCCGTTCGTGTCAGCAGAAGCAGCGGACGGCAGCGCGCCGGGTGACACTTCAGCGCAAGGTGCGTGCTGCTCACGGGGATGCGGGGTGTTTCCACTGTTCGGCTCTGCTGCCCGAGGGTGGGGTGGTTGATCATCTGCGACCGATATCGCGGGGCGGGCTGTCGACGGTGGCGAACATGCGCGTGGTGTGTGTGCTCTGCAACAGCTCGAAGAAGGATCAGTTGCTGGACGAGTGGAAGCCGCTGCTCCTCCCCGCGTGACCCCACCCCAGGGGGTGACCCCCGGCGCACCCAAATCCTGCACGGCAGGGAGGGAAAACCTTCGCGTGGCTACTGGGGCCGTTTGTGCGGGGAGTTGCTGAGCGTGACGGGCGGTCGGGTGTCTATCAAACGATGGTTTATGAGACGTCGCCGCCGACTGCTCCAGACCCCTGAAACCTTGTAGCAAAACCCGTCTCAGAACCTATCCGGAACCCCTGGTGTTCTGAGATGAGTTCTGAGACGATCCATGCATGACGACGAACACGGGAACCCTGGTCGGTTACAAGCGAGTGAGTACCAACGCGCAGGATGCGCAGCTTCAGACTGACGCGCTGTCAGAGGCGGGTTGCTCCCGGGTCTTTGAGGACAAGGCGTCCGGCAAGAACGCCGAGCGTGCGGGGCTGATAGCAGCGCTGGATTACATGCGCGAGGGAGACACCTTGTGCGTGTGGAAGCTGGACCGGCTGGGGCGCTCCACCAAGGATGTGCTGACGATCGCTGAGGATCTGCACGCCCGGGGGATCAGCCTGCGCATCCTGACGGGCACGCTGGCGGGCAGCTACTCGCCCAAGGGGGAAGGCAAGTTCTTCTTCACGATGATGGTGGCGTTCGCCGAGCTGGAGCGGGACATGATCGTGGAGCGCACACGGGCCGGTCTGGACGCTGCCAAGGCTCAGGGGCGTACCGGTGGGCGTCCGGCCGTGATGGACGCTGACAAGCTCGCTGCGGCCCGTTCGCGTCGGGCCAAGGGTGAGAGCGTCACGGCGATTGCTCGGGCGCTGAAGGTGTCTCGGGCGACGCTGTACCGGGCGCTTGCCGACACGGAGTGATCCGACCGAATCGGAGAGGCCGTCTGCCCGTTGGGGTGGGCGGTCTTTCTGCTGTCCGGGGTGCGGGGCGTTGCGAAAGTTCGGTGGACGTGACCTCTGTCGATCCCGGCTCTAGCTCGGGGTGCGCGCGCTAGGTGTGACGCTGTTTCCCGCCCCCCATTCGGCGCTGAACTGCGGTGATGCCTTTAACGGGGCTGATTTATGGCCCTGTTAAGGGGTGGGGAGGGGGTCCTTAGTGGCGCGTTGTGCCACCGGAGGGGTATAGCAAGCCGGATTCCGTACGGGTTTCGGGGGTGCCGAAAACCCCGCCATGGGCGTTGTGGCGGGGCTGGAGCGGCGTGGTGGGTTCGTGGTCAGGCGTCGCCCCGCGCGAGCGTGACAAGCCCGCTGAAGGCTTCGGGGGTGAGCATGAGCGTCGGGCCCTGGGGGCGCTTGCTGTCTCGTACGGGGACGACACCGTGACGGGCCGCGTGTTCCGGGGACCATTCAAGGCACTGCCCGCCGTCGCCCCCGCTGTACGTGCTCTTGACCCACTGGATATCCGTCCGGGCGGGGGCATTGCTCATCGGTCGTGTTCCTCCGTGATCTTGCGAATCATGGCCAGCGATTCACCCTCTGACAGGGCCGCCATGCGTAGATGATCGAACGTGGCGCGCGCGGTAGCAACAACCTTCGGGGCGTCTTCTACCTGGCCACCCTGGGTGGGCGTCTCCGTATAGACCGAACAGCCGTTCCCTGGCGTCTCAACTAGCGTAAACGGCAAGTGAGATGGTGCGGCACCTTCCTTGAACGGGAAGACTTGCAGGGTGACGTTTGGTAGCTCTGCCTGCCGCGCGAGGAACCGGAGTTGGTCCGCCATGACGTCCCGTCCGCCGACCAGGGCGCGCAAGACGCCTTCGTGGATGATCACCCATAGAAGTGGGGGTTCCTCGCGTGCCAGGACCTCACGGCGCAGCATGCGGGTTTCCACGCTGGCTTTGATCTCTGACGCGTCCCATCGTGGATGCGCTGCACGGAAGACGGCTTCGGCGTACTCGGGTGTCTGCAACAGACCCATCAAGAACGTGCACGAGTAGTCCGTGACGGCGTTAGCCGCTCGCTCCAGCTCGATGTACGGGACGAACCAAGTCGGGTGCCCACGTTTCGACAGGCGGTCCCGTAGGCGCGCGTACACGCCCGGGGTCCCTGCCGCCCGGTCCAGTGCGAACGCGAACGCCTCAGAGGCGAGAACGCTCCCGCTCTCTACCTTGCTGATGTACGGCTGTTGGTAGTTGACCCTCGGTGCGAACTCCTCTTGGGAAAGTCCCATGGACTTGCGTAGTTCCTCCACCTCAAGCCCGAAGAACTCCGCTGGGGTTGAAGGGTCGCGCGTTGTGGTGCCGATGTCGTCGGCCATGTGGTCAACACCCCCGTATTCCAAGCCGGTTGGAATGGATTTTGGTCTTCCGAGCGTACGGCGCAGCGTCCAGCCTGGTCACAGACACCGACCGATTGCCGGACGCGATGTGAAGGGTGCGCACGATGACTGACCAGCCCCGCCGGTTCGTCTCCTCCGTGAATGCTGTCCCGGACGTCCCGGGGATAGTCGCGATGGAGTGGTGCCGCAGCGAGACGGACGAAGCGGTACCCGACTTCCCGATGGTGTCGGCACTGGCGTGGCCCCCGTGTAGGTGCGGAAGCCCCCGTTGCCCGGACTACAAGCCCCCGGCGGAACCCCTCTCGCTGTCGGCCCGCGTGGCTGAGGTCAACAAGCGCCGAGGGTTGTGATGCCGTCCGCGCGCTGGGAATCCAGCCCGTTCGCGTCGACCCCCAAGCGGCCGGTCCCGGGCTGCAAGCGGTGCGCGCAGATCGTCGATGGCCTGAGGGCTGCGCACGACGAGCACACGCCCGCCGGGTACGCCCGGGAAGACGACTTGCACGTGAAGTTGACCAGTCACTTGCTCACGGACCACTGACCCGCGAAGGAAGATCCAATGCGCTACTACGCCCACCGATTAGCACGCACGATCACTGACCCCGGGTTCGTCTTGGTGGTGGTCATCGCTGCCTCATGCGGGTTCGTCGTCGGCGCTGCGACGCTCGGGCCCCTCTGACTTCCGCCCCTGTCGAGATGCTGCGGAATCTCTCGGCAGGGGCGGGCAAGACTCCCGCCCGTTGATGTTCAGGGGTGCCCGGAAGCACTCCCGGAAAGACGCCCGGCGGGCGGGTATGGCTCCGTCCCGATCGTGTTCCTGAGGTGGGATTCACGCGGTCGGGGCGGGGCGTCATGAACGATTCGCGAGCATCGAGAGAGGAAGCGACGATATGCAATGTCCCAGTTGTGGCGCGGGCGCTATACAGGGCCCCGACGGCTCTTGGACGTGTGGGAATCAGTGCGGTTGGTCTTCCGGGGTCGCTCCGGCCCCTGCCGGGTACGCTCCGGGGCATGGACAGATGGTCACCGGAACTGGACCCGGAACCCGAACCTGAGGCCGTAGTGATACCGGAGATCACGGAGGCGGAATGCCGGAAGTGCGGTACGCGCGTGGCCGGGCTCGATGGTCGGTACGCGTGTGGCGTCTGCGGATGGACCAATGAGTGGACGGAAGGGCATCGACCGTTGCCCCGCGCTGAAGACGACCCGGACTACCCCGGCTCTGATGCGCCCGGAAACCGGCTGACCCAGTAGTCACGATGGTGCCCGCTGCAAGGGCCCGTACTGCCCCGTTCGTGGACTCCGCGAGCGGGGTTTCCGGCTGCGTACCCTGGCCGTATGACTGCCTCTGAGACCCCCGCCCCGGTACCATCCGTAAGAGTCATGCTCGTCGACGACCAGATGCTGCTGCGCACCGGTTTCCGGATGGTCCTGGCCGCCCAGCCGGACATGGAGGTCGTCGCCGAGGCGGGCGACGGGCAGGAGGCGATCGACATCCTGCGCACCACCGCGGTCGACGTCGTGCTGATGGACGTACGCATGCCGCGGCTGGACGGTGTGGAGGCGACCCGGCGGATCTGCGCACAGCAGGACCCGCCGCGGGTGCTCATCCTGACCACCTTCGACCTCGACGAGTACGCCTTCTCCGGGCTCCAGGCGGGCGCCAGCGGCTTCATGCTGAAGGATGTGCCGCCGGCCGAGCTGCTGGCCGCGATCCGCTCCGTGCACAGCGGGGACGCGGTCGTCGCCCCGTCCACCACCCGCCGCCTGCTCGACCGCTTCTCGCCGATGCTGCCGAGCACCGGCAAGGAGCCGGGGCACAAGGCGGTCGAGAAGCTCACCGACCGCGAGCGCGAGGTCATGCTGCTGGTCGCACAGGGCCTGTCGAACGGTGAGATCGCCGCCCGTCTCGTCCTCTCCGAGGCCACCGTCAAGACCCACGTCGGCCGCATCCTGACCAAGCTCGGCCTGCGCGACCGCGTGCAGGTCGTCGTCCTCGCGTACGAGACGGGTCTGGTACGGGCCGGGGGCTCACCGGGCGGGATGTAGAAGCCGCCGGGCGGGACGCAGAGCGCCGCAGGGGCGCGCTCAGCGCAGCACACCCTCCAGGAAGTCGCTGCCCAGCCGGGCCACCACGGTCGTGTCCAGCTGGTGCAGTACGTACCGGCCGCGGCGGCGGGTGGTGATCAGGCCGGCCTTCTTCAGCACACCCAGGTGCCGGGACACCTCGGGAGCGGTGATGGCGAGGGTGTCGGCCAGCTCGCCCGTCGTGTACGGGGTACGCGCCAGGAACCGGCACAGCCGCATCCGCATCGGGTGGGCCAGCGCCTCCAGCCGCTGCTGCAGCAGTTGCACGGAAGCGGGCGAGGGCAGCTCGGGGGCGCCCACCGGGTAGTGGATCACCGGCCGCCAGCCCGGGGCGTGCAGCACCAGCAGGTGCGGCCAGCCGAAGGTGGACGGCACGGCGGTCAGGCCCGCGCCGACCTCCGGGTCCACCGCGGTGGTGTGGCCCTCGGCGAGCTTGTCCGCCCGTATTCGCTGGGACTTCTCGTCCAGGGTGAGCGCGGGGGACACCGCGTGCAGCGCCTCGGCCAGGCCCCGGCGCTGCAGCAGGTCGTGCTTGTGGCGGGCGTCCGAGGCGAGCTGGACCCGGACCCGGTTCCAGGTGTCCGCGAAGAACGCTTCGTTGCAGTCCTCGAAGAGCCGCCGCAGCCAGAGCCGGACCGAGCCGGGGTCACTGAGCAGCCGGTGGGTGAAGTCGAGCTGCTTGGGGCCGCGGGCCGCCGCCAGGTCCAGCGCACGGGTCCGCAGCGCGTCGTCCACCAGCGGCGAGGGGCCGTCCACCGCGTACATGCTGGAGCAGGTGAACTCCAGGGCCGCCGACACGAACTGCTCGTCGGTGAGCCGGTCCAGCAGGTCCAGGTCCTCGTCGAGCGTCGCGCCGGGCCTGCCGGGTCCGTCCTTGACGCCCGCGAACGGCAGGAACACGTCGGAGAACGTCGTCCGCCACAGGAAGTCCGCCTCGGTCAGCCGGTCCGCGAGGTCGGGCTTGAGGCCGGAAGAGGTCGCGGTCGCCCAGCCGTGCAGCCCGGGGTGGTGACCGGGCTCGGACAGGGCGTGCAGCGCCATGCCCAGCTCGCCCAGGGGCGTGATCGCGAAGTCGATCCGCTCGGGCGGCAGGCCGGTGATGTCCACAGAGACGCTCATGGCCCCATGGTGCCTGCTCACACTGACAATCGAGCCGCCGATTGACGGGGGCCGTCAATCGGCGGGGGCTGGATTGACGACGTCCGTCAATCGGTTGGCGGCCCCCGGTCGTTGGGCCGCAGCGTGAGGGCCATGAACGCAACCCAGCAGCACATGTTCGACGCCTACCGCGCCGCCCAGCACGGCACCCCCACCCCGCCGGCCCCCGGCCGCCACGACTGGGAGACCGTGCGCGAACTCCGCGACACGGTCCGCGAGGACCTCCGCTTCCGTGCCGTGGTCGGGGAACGGCCCGGCCGGACCTACCTGCGGGCCGCCGCCGCCCGGCTGATCGCCCGGCTGCGCCCGTCCCGTACGGCCGGTGTCCGTACCGCCGCGGCTCCGGCCCGTACCGCCACCTCGGCTGTAGGGACCACCTCCGCCCCGGCCGTACGGACCACCTCCGCGCCCCGTACCGCAGGTTGCAGCTAGGGCAGCCGGCCAGTGAACTCGGCCACCGCGGCGATCACGTCCTCCGCAGTCCACTCCAGCCCCTCGGCCGCCACCGTCACCTCGGTGACCGAGATGCCGGGGGTGTCACCGGGGAACCACCGGTGGAACAGGGCCACGCCCGTCTCCTCCGCCTGCCGTACCGCCGCCTCCGTCAGAACGTCGGCGGCGTACGGCAGCCACACCTGGAACTGATGCGTGTGCGGGACCTCCGGGTTCACCCGGAACCACGGCACCCCCGCCGCCTCAAGACCCTTGCCCAGCGCCTGCGCGACGACCTTCGCGTGCGCCACGTAGTTCGGCAGCCGGGGCAGTTCCCGCTCAAGACCGAGCAGCGCGCTCAGCACCGCCGGATACTGCTGGAAGAGCTGGCCCCCATAGCGGTGGCGCCACGCCTTCGCCTCGTCGATCAGCGTCTGCGGGCCCGCCAGCGCCGCCCCCGACATCCCGCCCAGCGACTTGTAGTACGACACGTACACGCTGTCCGCGAGCGCCGCGATCTCCTCAAGAGGACGCCCGAAGTGCGGGGTGCACTCCCACAACCGCGCCCCGTCGAAATGGACGACCGCGTCCCGCTCCCGGGCGGCCGCCACGACCTCCGTCAGCTCGTCCCACGCCGGCAGTACGAAACCGGGCTCGCGCAGCGGCAGTTCCAGCATCAGCGTCCCGAAGGGCTCGTCGAAGTCGCGCACCTCGTCGGCGGTGGGAAGGCGGGGCTCGTCCGTCGGGTGCACGGTGCGCAGCCCGCTCACCTCATAGAGGGCGTTGCGCTCGTGCAGTTCCGGGTGGGCGCGGGGGTGCAGGGCGACCGTGCGGTTGCCGGTGCGGCCCGCCCAGCAGCGCAGCGCGATCTGCTGCGCCATGGTGCCGGTGGGGAAGAACGCGGCGGCCTCCGTGCCGAGGGCGCGGGCGGTGCGCCGCTCCAGCTCCTCCACGACGCCGTCGCCGTACAGGTCGGTCCAGCCGTCCAGGTCGTACACGGTGCCCGCGTCGGCGGCGAGGGCGGCCAGCCGGTCGCCGATCCGCTGCTCGGCGGCGATGCGGGAGAGCACCCGGCGGGCCCCGCTCCAGGCGGCCAGCCTGCGCTGTCTCACGTCGGTGCCAGTGCCAGTGCCAGTACCGGTGCCGGTGCCGGTGCTGCCGCTGTCGGTGCCCGTGCTGCCGTCGTTGATGTCGCTGTCGGTCATCCGGTGATGATCGCGTACGGAGCGGAGGGAGTCACCGGGTTTCCCCACAGCCTGTGGACAGCGGGCCCGCGCCCCAGGAAGCCCCGGAAGCGCTGGCGTAGCATGACGAGCAATCGTCCGGTACCCCCTGCGGACTGGAACGGAAGGCCGTTTCCGCGTGAACTCATCCCAGCAGTCCGACCCCTCCGACCGCCCCGCCCGCCTCACCGTCGGTGTCGTCGGAGCGGGCCGCGTCGGCGCCGCCCTGGCAGCCGCCCTGCGCAGGGCCGGGCACCGCCCGGTCGCCGCCTCCGGCGTCTCCGACGCCTCCGTACGCCGTGCCGCGACCCTGCTGCCGGATGTCCCGCTGGTCACCCCCGCCGAGGTGCTGGCCCGCGCCGACCTCGTCCTGCTGACCGTCCCGGACGACGCCCTCCCAGGGCTCGTCGAGGGCCTCGCCGAGACCGGTGCGATCCGGCCGGGACAGCTCATCGTGCACACCTCAGGACGGTACGGGACGGGCGTCCTCGCCCCCGCCCTGCGCGCCGGGGCGCTCCCGCTGGCCCTGCACCCCGTGATGACCTTCACCGGCACCGCCGTGGACGTCGAGCGCCTGGCCGGCTGCTCCTTCGGGATCACCGCCCCCGAGGAGCTGCGGCTGGCCGCCGAGGCCCTGGTCATCGAGATGGGCGGCGAGCCCGAGTGGATCGAGGAGGAGGCCCGCCCGCTGTACCATGCGGCCCTGGCCCTCGGCGCGAACCACCTGGTCACCCTGGTCGCCCAGTCGATGGAGCTGCTCCGCACCGCGGGCGTCGAGGCCCCCGACCGGATGCTCGGCCCGCTCCTGGGCGCCGCCCTCGACAATGCCCTGCGCTCCGGCGACGGCGCCCTCACGGGACCTGTCGCACGCGGCGACGCGGGCACCGTCGCCGCCCATGTCTCGGAGCTGCGCAAGCACGCCCCGCAGACCGTCGCCGGATACCTCGCCATGGCCCGTACGACCGCCGACCGCGCCCTCGCGCACGGCCTGCTCAAGCCCGAACTCGCCGAAGACCTGCTGGACGTACTGGCAGAGGGGGACCTGCGATGAGCGTGCTGCTGCTGCGTACGGCTGCGGAACTCGACGCGTTCCCGCGCACAGGTCCGTGCGCCGTCGTCATGACGATGGGCGCGCTGCACGAGGGGCACGCCACCTTGATCCGTACCGCACGGGAACGCGCGGGCGCGGACGGCACGGTGCTCGTCACCGTCTTCGTCAACCCCCTCCAGTTCGGGGCGAACGAAGACCTCGACCGTTACCCCCGCACCCTCAAAGAGGACCTCCGCACCGCCGAGGAGGCGGGAGCGGACGCGGTGTTCGCCCCCGCCGTCGAGGAGGTGTACCCCGGCGGCTCGCCCCGGGTCCGCCTCTCCGCGGGGCCCATGGGCGAAAGCTTCGAAGGGGCCACCCGGCCCGGCCACTTCGACGGCATGCTCACCGTCGTCGCCAAGCTCCTCCACCTCGCCGGCCCCGACCTGGCCCTCTTCGGTCAGAAGGACGCCCAGCAGCTCGCCCTGATCCGGCGCATGGTGCTGGACCTCAACTTCCCCGTGGAGATCGTCGGCGTCCCGACCGTCCGCGAGGACGACGGCCTGGCCCTCTCCAGCCGCAACCGGTTCCTCTCCGCGGAAGAGCGCAGCGCCGCCCTCGCGCTCTCCGCCGCCCTGTTCGCGGGCGCGGCCGAGACGTCCCCCGCAGCGGTCAGGGAAGCCGCGCACCGCGTCCTCAAAGAGGCGCCCGGACTCGACCTCGACTACCTGGCGCTCGTGGACCCCGCCGACTTCACCGAGGTCGGGGACGGCCACCGGGGCGAGGCGGTCCTCGCGGTCGCCGCCAAGGCCGGCGCGACCCGCCTCATCGACAACCTCCCGCTGACCTTCGGCGACGTGCAGCAGCCTCCGCACATCGAAGAGGCACCGCAGCACCCGCACACCGAAGAGGCACCGCAGCCTCCGCACATCGAAGAGGCACCGCAGCACCCGCACACCGAAGACGTAGCGCAGCACCCGCACACCCCAGGAGCAGCCCAGTGACCGGCATACGCCTGACCGCCCCCGCCCCCGGCTGGTCGATCGACGCCGACGTCGTCGTGGTCGGCTCCGGCGTCGCCGGCCTCACCACGGCCCTGCGCTGCACCGCCGCCGGGCTGCGCACCGTCGTCGTCACCAAGGCGCGCCTGGACGACGGTTCGACCCGCTGGGCGCAGGGCGGCATCGCCGCCGCACTCGGCGAGGGCGACACCCCCGAGCAGCACCTCGAAGACACCCTCGTCGCGGGCGCGGGTCTGTGCGACGAGGACGCCGTACGCACCCTGGTCACCGAAGGCCCGGACGCCGTACGGCGGTTGATCGCCACCGGCGCCCACTTCGACACCGACCCCGACAGCGGCGCCATCGAGCTCACCCGCGAGGGCGGCCACCACCGCCGCCGCATCGCGCACGCGGGCGGCGACGCGACCGGCGCCGAGATCTCCCGCGCCCTCGTCGAAGCCGTCCGCGAGAGGGCCGTCCGTACGGTCGAGAACGCACTCGTCCTCGACCTCCTCATAGATGCGGAGGGACGCACCGCGGGCGTCACCCTGCACGTCATGGGCGAGGGCCAGCACGACGGCGTCGGCGCGGTCAACGCCCCCGCCGTCGTCCTCGCGACCGGCGGCATGGGCCAGGTCTTCGCCGCCACCACCAACCCCGCCGTCTCCACCGGCGACGGCGTCGCCCTCGCACTGCGCGCGGGCGCGGAGGTCTCGGACCTCGAATTCGTCCAGTTCCACCCGACAGTGCTGTTCCTGGGCGAGGGCTCGGAGGGCCAGCAGCCGCTGGTCTCCGAAGCGGTACGGGGCGAGGGCGCGCACCTCGTCGACGGTGACGGCGTCCGCTTCATGCTCGGGCAGCACGAGCTCGCCGAGCTGGCCCCCCGCGACATCGTCGCCAAGGCGATCATGCGCCGCATGCAGGAGCAGGGCGCCGCCCACATGTACCTGGACGCCCGGCACTTCGGCGCGCAGATGTGGGAGAACCGCTTCCCGACGATCCTGGCCTCCTGTCGCAGCCACGGCATCGACCCGGTGACCGAGCCCATCCCGGTCGCGCCCGCCGCGCACTACGCCTCCGGCGGCATCCGCACCGACCTGCACGGCCGCACCACCGTGCCCGGCCTGTACGCGTGCGGCGAGGCCGCCTGCACGGGCGTGCACGGCGCGAACCGGCTCGCCTCCAACTCCCTCCTGGAGGGCCTGGTCTTCGCCGAGCGGATCGCCGAGGAGATCGTCTCGGCGGACCGGCCCGCCCCGGCCGCGCCCACCGAGCCCACGACCGTCCTCCCGCTCATCGCCCCGGACGCCCGCCACGGCATCCAGCAGACGATGTCGCAGGGCGCCGGAGTCCTCCGCTCGGCCCGGAGCCTCCAGGACGCCGCGGACGAGCTGGAGGCCGTACAGCTCGACGCACGCGAGGCCTGGGCCGGTCCGGCCAAGTCGGCCGAGCCGGGCGTCGACTCCTGGGAGACCACGAACCTCCTCTGCGTCTCTCGCGTGCTGGTCGCCGCCGCCCAGGAGCGCGAGGAGACCCGCGGCTGCCACTGGCGCGAGGACCACCCCGACCGCGACGACGCGCAGTGGCAGCGCCACCTCGTCGTCCGGCTGACCCCGGACCACCGCCTCGTGGTGCGCCGCACCGCGACGGCCGCCTTCCCGCCCGTACCACCCCACCCTTCGAAGGAGCAGCACCAGTGAGCACCCCCGAGAACCCCCAGCTCCTCCCGCAGGCCGGCGGATGCGGCGACGCCTGCGGCTGTTCCGGCGGAGCAGCACCTCAAGAGGGTGCGGCGGACGGCACGTACGACCTCACCGACTGCGGTCTGGACCCCGACCTCGCCCAGCTCCTCCTCGACTGCGGCCTGGACCCCATTGAGGTCGAGGACATCGCCAACGTCGCCCTCGCCGAGGACCTCGCGCACGGCGTCGACGTGACGACCGTCGCGACCGTCCCCGAAGAGGCCGTCGCCACCGGTGACTTCACCGCCCGCGAGGCCGGTACGGTCGCGGGCCTGCGCATCGCCGAGACGGTCCTGTCCATCGTCTGCACCGAGGAGTTCGAGGTCGAGCGGCACGTCGAGGACGGCGACCGCGTGGAGGCGGGCCAGAAGCTCCTGACCGTCACCACCCGCACCCGCGACCTCCTCACCGGCGAGCGCAGCGCACTGAACCTCCTGTGCCGCCTCTCCGGCATCGCCACCACCACGCGCGCGTGGGCGGACGCCCTGGCCGGTACGAAGGCCCAGGTCCGCGACACCCGCAAGACGACCCCCGGCCTGCGCTCTCTTGAGAAGTTCGCGGTCCGCTGCGGCGGCGGCGTCAACCACCGCATGTCGCTCTCCGACGCGGCGCTCGTCAAGGACAACCACGTGGTCGCCGCCGGGGGAGTGGCCCAGGCCTTCAAGCTCGTACGGGACGCCTTCCCCGAGGTCCCCATCGAGGTCGAGGTCGACACGCTCGCCCAGATCACCGAGGTCCTGGACGCGGGCGCCGACCTGATCCTCCTCGACAACTTCACCCCGGAGCAGACCGCCGAGGCGGTGGCCCTGGTCGCCGGCCGCGCCGCCCTCGAATCGTCCGGCCGCCTCACCTTCGACACGGCCCGCGCGTACGCCGACACGGGCGTCGACTACCTCGCCGTCGGCGCGCTCACCCACTCCGCCCCGATCCTCGACATCGGCCTCGACCTGCGCGAAGCCGACGCCGAGGTCGAGGTCGACGGCGACGGCGACGGCGCCCCGGACGAGGCGAAGTAAGCCATGCTCCTCACCATCGACGTCGGCAACACCCACACGGTCCTCGGACTCTTCGACGGCGAGGAGATCGTCGAGCACTGGCGGATCTCCACCGACGCCCGCCGCACCGCCGACGAACTCGCCGTCCTCCTCCAGGGGTTGATGGGCATGCACCCCATGCTCGGCAACGAACTGGGCGACGGCATCGAGGGCATCGCCATCTGCGCCACCGTCCCCTCCGTCCTGCACGAGCTGCGCGAGGTCACCCGCCGCTACTACGGCGACGTCCCCGCCGTCCTGGTCGAGCCCGGCGTCAAGACCGGCGTCCCGATCCTCATGGACAACCCCAAGGAGGTCGGCGCGGACCGCATCGTCAACGCGGTCGCCGCCGTCGAGCTGTACGGCGGCCCCGCGGTGGTCGTCGACTTCGGCACGGCCACCACCTTCGACGCGGTCTCCGCGAAGGGCGAGTACGTGGGCGGCGTCATCGCCCCCGGCATCGAGATCTCCGTCGACGCCCTCGGCGTCAAGGGCGCCCAGCTCCGCAAGATCGAACTGGCCCGCCCGCGCAGCGTCATCGGCAAGAACACCGTCGAGGCCATGCAGTCCGGCATCGTGTACGGCTTCGCGGGCCAGGTCGACGGAGTCGTCGCCCGCATGGCCCGCGAGCTCTCCCCGGAGGACCCGGAGGAAGTCACCGTCATCGCGACGGGCGGCCTCGCCCCGATCATCCTCGGCGAGGCCTCGGTCATCGACGAGCACGAACCGTGGCTGACCCTGATCGGCCTGCGCCTGGTGTACGAGCGCAACATCGCCCGGATGTGACCGGGTCCGGGACGTGGGGCGGTACGGGGACGGACATACGGAGTCGCGGAGTGGCCGAAGGACCGGGAACGGGGACGGGAACGAGAGGGCCGCGCGTGCGGTGGAACCGCACCGTGCCGCTGCTCTCGGGCGCCTTCCTGGCCCTCTGCACCGTCCTCGCCCTCGTCCTCGTTCCGGGCGCCGGGGGACAGCCGGACGGGTTCGTCCTCGACCGGCCCCCGCAGGCCCTGTTCGTCACGTCCGGGGCGCCGGAGGAATATCACGACCTGCCGCCCTACGAGGTGACTGTCAGGACCAGCGGCGACGTCTCCGACGAGGACGTGCGGGCCGTCTTCGACATGACGCCGCTCAAGGGCGACCGGATCGGCGCGCTGCCCCCGAACTGCTCCCACCAGAACTGGGTGATCACCTGCACCCTGCCCCCCGGCACCGGCAACGCACGCGAAGTGCGCAGCCTGGTGCCCTTCCACGTCGCGTCCAGCGGCGAGGCGTCCAAGGGCGTCGACCCGGGTGAACGGGTGCAGATCAAGGCCGAGTTCAGCGCCCCGGGCGCGGAAACGCTGCGCTCCTCGACCACGGTCGTCTTCGCCAGCTTCGTGGGCGAGGTCTCCCTCCGCGAGCCCGCCGGGGAGATCGCCCCCGGCACCGAGGCCCCGCTGGGCCTGAGCTTCGGCAACGAGCACACCGGCGGCAGCTTCGACTATCCGCAGGGCGTCACCCTGCACCTCAAGGCGGAACCGGTGGACCCCGGCGAACCCCGGCCCGCCCTGACCTTCCCGGCCCGCCACAGCAACTGCCGCTACAACACGACCGAAGCGCCGACCGAGATCCTCTGCGACTTCCCCGGCCCGATGCCCCCGGACACGGGGTACGAACTGGTCTCACCGGTCGCGGTGGCGGTGGCACCAGGCAGCAGGGGCGGGCGGATCGTCGCCGACATCATCCCCACCGGTCACGAATTCGCCCCCTCGCCACTCCCGGCCGACGCCCCGCGCGGCACCGGCGACCCGCTGAAGGTGAAGCCGGCCGAGGCACCGGCAGCGTCCCGGGGACGCTGGGCCAAATCGGTGCTGATGACCACCCCGCTGGCCCAGGAGGGTTTCGACCTGGCACCCAGCCCGCTCACCATCACGGGAGAGGTGGGCGAAATGGTGGAGCTGGTGATACCGCTGTCGTACGGGAGCGGCGACACACCGGCCCTGCCCTCGGAGAGGCCCGGCCAGGTGATTGCCGACTGGCCCCAGAATCTGACGATCCCCGAGGGCTTCAGCTACGTGCCCTACCGCCCCGAGGACGGGCAGACCGACTCGTCGTACTGCCCCCGACCGGTCGGCCGGGTCAGCAGCTGCCCCGGCAGTGCCGAGGTCTACGGAACGATCGTCCGCCTGCGCATCGACAAGAAGGTCGAGGGCGCCACTTCCCGGCTCGAACTGACCGACGTGCCCGAGGGCGACCGGGTCGCGGCGAACAACAGCAGACCGGTCGAGGTCGTCGTGCACGGCCAGGTGACCCCCCAGCCCCCGCCGGGCCTCCTCGCCCGCCCGGTCTCCTGGGCGATCGGCGGCGCCGCCCTGCTGGGCGTGGCCGGCCTCCTGTGGCGGCGCTCCCGCCGCCGTACGGATCCCGCGGTCTGACACCCACGCCCCCACCCCACCGCGGCCGGTGACGGGCAACGCGCCACCGAGCACCCGATAAGCGAATTTTGTCCGCTAAGCACTTAAAGTCACCACATGCCCACGCCATACGGTTCCCGCGGCGGCATGGCGTTCAGCGCAGACGAACTGCGTGTGCTCCGACGCGCCCTCGCCCTCGCCCTGCACCCCGCCCCCCTCCCCGCCGACGAGGTGCGGGACTGCCTCCTGCTGGCCGAGTCGGTGGACGAAGCGATCTGCGAGGCGGGACGGCTGCGCGCCTTCCTCCTCGCCGACCTCGCCCGCTACCGGGCCGCACTCCCCGGCTCCGCCACCGGCTACCTGGAGCTGCTCCAGGACGCCCTCGCGGCGGGCTACCGCCCCCAGCCCGACGACCTCTCCTCCCTGCGCTCCCTGCGCCATCTCCCGCTCGCCGCGGCCCTCCTGGCCCGCTGCCAGGGCATCGCGGAACGCTCGGTCCGGGCCAGACTCGCCCGTACGACCTCCACGTCGTCCGGTGTCGCACTGCCCGCCGCACCGGCCCCGCGCACCCGGCTGACCGCCCTCCCGGGCGGCCGTGCCGACATCAAGCCGGCCCGTCCGGCCACCCCCGGGAAGCCGGCCCCCGCCGACACCCCGGTCAGGGACCGCCCGGTGCCCACCCCTTCCGAGGCCTTCCCGCCACGCAAGCGGCCCGCGCCCCCGGGGGAGCGACGCGAGGCGAGCTAGCTACTCTTGGAGGCATGGACTATGTCTCCGCGCTCGTGCCCCCGGTGGTGATGGCCGCCTTCTTCATCGGTCTCGTCGTGACGATCGTCAAGTCGCAGGGCGGTTCCAACAAGAACAAGGAAGACGCCGCCGCGGAAGCCGCGGAGGCTGCCGAGGCCGGCGCAGCGGTGCAGCGCTGAAGCAGTGACGAGGAGGGGCGTGCGGCCCCGGAGCGAACCGGGCCGCACGCCCCTCTTTCTCGCGCCCCCGCTCAAATAGCAAGGAAATTCTGGATATCTCCCACTATGGTGGCGCTGTGCCACGCCGATTGGGAGAGCTGGAAGACGCCGTCATGACGCGCGTGTGGCAGTGGAACCGTCCCGTCACCGTCCGGGAAGTCCTCGAAGATCTTCAGAAGGACCGGTCCATCGCCTACACCACCGTCATGACCGTAATGGACAATCTCCATCAGAAGGGCTGGGTACGCAGGGAAGTGGACGGCCGGGCCTATCGATATACCTCGGTCTCCACGCGGGCCGCCTACTCGGCCGCACTGATGAACGAAGCCTGGTCGACCAGTGACAACCCCGCCGCTGCCCTTGTCGCGTTCTTCGGCATGATGTCCGCCGAGCAGCGCGAAGCGCTTCAGGACGCGATGCGCGTCGTACAACTCCCCGGTGAGAGCGAGAGCGGACCCGGGCGATAGCGTCCGGGCATGGCCCCAGATCGTATTGCGTCGGCAAAAGCCATCACCGTCCGGCGGGCACGTACCAGTGATGTGCCATCCGTCCGCGCCCTTGTGGACGCCTACGCCCGGCAGAGCATCCTCCTCGACAAAGCGAACGTGACGCTTTACGAGGACATCCAGGAGTTCTGGGTCGCGGAACGCGACGAGGACGCCAGGGTGATCGGCTGCGGCGCGCTGCACGTCATGTGGGAAGACCTCGCCGAAGTACGCACTCTCGCCGTCGATCCCGGCTTCAAGGGCTCCGGAGTGGGACACCAAGTACTGGACAAACTCCTGCAGACCGCCCGCTGGATCGGAGTACGCCGGGTATTCTGCCTGACCTTCGAAGTCGAGTTCTTCGTGAAGCACGGCTTCGTGGAGATCGGGGAGGCCCCGGTCGACGGAGATGTCTACAGCGAGCTGCTGCGCTCCAATGACGAAGGCGTGGCGGAGTTCCTCGGTCTCGAACGAGTGAAGCCCAACACCTTGGGCAACAGCCGGATGCTTCTGCACCTCTGAACAGGTCTCTCAAGCTCCCTGTGAAGCCCGTAACCCTATGTCCGAAACGCGCACGTTTCCCGTGTTCTCGGGGTACTGAACATCGGACAGGGGTTTGTGTTTTCCCAAGAAAAGCGGTTTCCTTTCCGCGTACTGCATTTTCGATGAAAGGAAATCCGGTGGCACAGAAGGTTCAGGTCCTTCTTGTTGACGACCTCGACGGCGTCGAGGCGAACGAGACGGTGACGTTCGCTCTGGACGGCAAGACCTATGAGATCGACCTCACCACCGCGAACGCGGAGAAGCTCCGCGGGCTGCTCGACCCGTACACGAAGAACGGCCGTCGTACGGGTGGCCGCGCTGCGGGTCGTGGGAAGGCGCGCACCGTTTCCGGTGGCAGCCAGAACACGGCCGAGATCCGCAAGTGGGCCAAGGAGAACGACTACGACGTGAACGACCGCGGCCGCGTCCCCGGCCACGTGCGTGAGGCCTACGAGAAGGCCAACGGCTGAGTCTGCCGTTCTTTTGGCAGTCCTGTATTCACGTGGGACAAACGGGCCCGGTGGCATTCAGTCGCCGCTGCGGCCACAAGGCGTACGAGATCGGGGGCGGCTCCGCGGTCCCCGATGCCGGCGAATACCGGAAGCGAATGTTCCCACTCGCCTCCCGGTACCGGGGGCCGCAGCCACAGTGCGGCCCCGCCCGCTGCGGACGGCGCCGTTCCGGGCGGGGCGGGAGCGGCGATCAGGCCGCCCGTTCCGATCGCCCGCAGATCCAGGGCGACGGAGCCCCACTCCAGCCACTCCAGGAGTGACGGCACCTCGTCGGCGCTCCCCGCGGCGACGAACAGCCGCATCCGCTGCCCCAGCAGCGCGACGGGCCCGGTGGGCCCGACCCGGCGCAGTACGGCGTGGCCGGCGGCGGCCGGCAGCTCCAGTACGTCGAACCGCAGGCCGGTGCGCAGCAGAACCGGTTCCCCGGGAGCGGTGACCGTCGCCCAGCCGAGCTCGTCCTCGTACCAGGGGGCCCACGGCGCGGCGGTGCGGGCGGACAGCGCCGGCCGGGGGTGGGGAACGGTGGGAACCATGCCCGGAGCAACTCCCGAAACGACAGGTGGTTACGCTGTGTCGGTGGACGGATGCGCTCCGTGGGGGAAATGGGGGCGTACGAGCGCATCCGGCGGCGCAAGGATGTTCGCCCGTAGCTGAGGGAACCGGCGTGCGCCGCATGGAGTGTCAGTGCTTGCGGGTAAGACAGTCCTAGTGGGGAGGGGCGACACGCACGCAAAGCGGTCCCACGTTCGCCATCGGCGTAGTGGCGAAAGGGGTAACTGCTTGGCCTGCGGGAACATCGTCTCGCACCATCGAGTTGACGTAGTTGTCGGCTGTTCAGGCCGGGAGGCAAGAACGGGTGTCGGCAGTTGGAATGAGCTGTCCCGCCCCGCGGGACTAGCATGCGGAAGGACAGGGAGGGGACCGACCCCTTAACTGCCCGACCGCTCTGAGGAGCGAATAACGATGTTCGAGAGGTTCACCGACCGCGCGCGGCGGGTTGTCGTCCTGGCTCAGGAAGAAGCCCGGATGCTCAACCACAACTACATCGGCACCGAGCACATCCTCCTGGGTTTGATCCACGAGGGTGAGGGTGTCGCCGCTAAGGCCCTGGAGAGCCTCGGCATTTCGCTTGAGGCGGTTCGCCAGCAGGTCGAGGAGATCATCGGTCAGGGGCAGCAGGCTCCGTCCGGTCACATTCCCTTCACCCCGCGTGCGAAGAAGGTCCTGGAGCTTTCGCTCCGCGAGGCCCTCCAGCTCGGCCACAACTACATCGGCACCGAGCACATCCTGCTCGGCCTCATTCGCGAGGGCGAGGGCGTCGCCGCCCAGGTCCTGGTGAAGCTGGGCGCCGATCTGAACCGGGTGCGGCAGCAGGTCATCCAGCTGCTCTCCGGCTACCAGGGCAAGGAGACCGCCGCCGCCGGCGGACCTGCCGAGGGCACGCCCTCGACGTCCCTGGTGCTCGACCAGTTCGGCCGGAACCTCACCCAGGCCGCTCGTGAGTCCAAGCTCGACCCGGTCATCGGGCGCGAGAAGGAGATCGAGCGGGTCATGCAGGTGCTGTCCCGCCGTACGAAGAACAACCCGGTCCTCATCGGCGAGCCCGGCGTCGGCAAGACCGCCGTCGTCGAGGGACTGGCGCAGGCCATCGTCAAGGGCGAGGTGCCCGAGACCCTCAAGGACAAGCACCTCTACACCCTCGACCTGGGCGCGCTCGTCGCCGGTTCCCGCTACCGCGGTGACTTCGAGGAGCGGCTGAAGAAGGTCCTCAAGGAGATCCGCACCCGCGGCGACATCATCCTGTTCATCGACGAGCTGCACACGCTCGTCGGCGCGGGTGCCGCAGAGGGCGCGATCGACGCGGCTTCGATCCTGAAGCCGATGCTGGCCCGCGGTGAGCTCCAGACCATCGGTGCCACCACGCTCGACGAGTACCGCAAGCACCTGGAGAAGGACGCCGCTCTCGAGCGCCGCTTCCAGCCGATCCAGGTGGCGGAGCCCTCGCTCCCGCACACCATCGAGATCCTCAAGGGCCTGCGCGACCGCTACGAGGCCCACCACCGCGTCTCCATCACGGACGAGGCCCTCGTCCAGGCGGCGACGCTGGCGGACCGGTACATCTCGGACCGCTTCCTCCCGGACAAGGCGATCGACCTGATCGACGAGGCCGGATCGCGAATGCGCATCCGCCGGATGACCGCGCCGCCGGACCTCCGCGAGTTCGACGAGAAGATCGCCAATGTCCGCAGGGACAAGGAGTCGGCGATCGACTCGCAGGACTTCGAGAAGGCCGCCTCCCTGCGTGACAAGGAGAAGCAGCTCCTCGCCGCGAAGGCCAAGCGGGAGAAGGAGTGGAAGGCCGGCGACATGGACGTCGTCGCCGAGGTCGACGGCGAGCTCATCGCCGAGGTCCTGGCGACCGCGACCGGCATCCCGGTCTTCAAGCTGACCGAGGAGGAGTCCTCGCGACTGCTCCGCATGGAGGACGAGCTGCACAAGCGCGTCATCGGTCAGAAGGACGCCATCAAGGCCCTCTCGCAGGCGATCCGCCGTACGCGGGCCGGTCTGAAGGACCCGAAGCGTCCCGGTGGCTCGTTCATCTTCGCCGGTCCTTCCGGTGTCGGTAAGACCGAGCTGTCCAAGACGCTCGCCGAGTTCCTCTTCGGCGACGAGGACGCACTGATCTCCCTCGACATGTCGGAGTTCAGCGAGAAGCACACGGTCTCGCGTCTCTTCGGTTCGCCCCCCGGTTACGTGGGCTACGAAGAGGGCGGCCAGCTGACGGAGAAGGTGCGCCGCAAGCCGTTCTCGGTCGTCCTCTTCGACGAGGTCGAGAAGGCCCACCCGGACATCTTCAACTCCCTGCTGCAGATCCTGGAGGACGGTCGTCTGACCGACTCCCAGGGCCGCGTCGTGGACTTCAAGAACACGGTCATCATCATGACGACCAACCTGGGTACGAGGGACATCTCGAAGGGCTTCAACCTGGGCTTCGCCGCCCAGGGCGACGTCAAGACGAACTACGAGCGGATGAAGACGAAGGTCAACGAAGAGCTCAAGCAGCACTTCAGGCCCGAGTTCCTCAACCGTGTCGACGACACGGTCGTCTTCCACCAGCTGACCGAGGAAGACATCATCCAGATCGTCGACCTCATGATCGCCAAGGTGGACGAGCGTCTCAAGGACCGCGACATGGGCATCGAGCTGAGCTCGGAAGCCAAGTCGCTGCTCGCCAAGAAGGGCTACGACCCCGTGATGGGCGCCCGGCCGCTGCGCCGGACGATCCAGCGCTCGATCGAGGACATCCTCTCCGAGAAGATCCTCTTCGGTGAGCTGCGCCCCGGTCACATCGTGGTCGTCGGCACCGAGGGCGAGGGTGACGCGAAGGAGTTCACCTTCCGCGGCGAGGAGAAGGCAGCCCTGCCGGACGCCCCGCCGATCGAGTCCGCTGCCGGTGGCAACGGGCCGAACATGACGAAGGACGCGTAACGCGCGACGCTCGGCGCTTGCGCTGAGGTGAGCGTGTGAAGGGGCTGGCCCCGGGAACCGTACGGTTCCCGGGGCCAGCCCCTTTATTGCTGCTGCTCGCGTACGAACGCGGACAGCCGGCGCACCGTGCCGAGTCCCTCGGCGGACTCCTCGTCGGCACACTCGATGAGCCGGGCCGCGTACGCACAGGCTTCGGGGCCGCCGATCTGGGGGAGCAGCCGTGCCGTGAAGAAGGCATGGGTCGCACTCAGCTCCTCGGGCGGGGGCAGCAACGGGAGCACGGACGGGCCCACCCGGGCGAGCTGGGCGGCGTGGTCGTTGCCTGCGGGCGGGACGACCATGGCGAGCTGGTTGCGGACGTGGCGGGCCAGGGTTTCGTCGAGGAACGTGGCGTGCTGGGCGCACAGGGCGGTCAGGACGGGGCGGGTGCCCACTTCCAGGAGGCCGGTGAGCAGCCGGTGGATTTCCCGGCGGTTGCAGTGGCCGGCCGCGAGGAGGATGACGTCCTCCCACTGCGGGTTCTCCGCGCGCAACAGGAGTTCCTCAAGATGATCTCCCTCGACGAATTCCCGTGCGGCCAGGAAATCCTGGAATGTGCGGTGGGTGAATTGGAAGAAGTCGTCGGTACGTTCCTGGAGGAGACCGGTCCGGTTGACCAGGTGCGTGAGGATCGCGTCGGAGGAGCCCTGGGTGCGGACGCGTTCCATTCCGGCGAGGGCCGGCTGGAGCTGACGTACGGCCTGGAGACGGGTGAATTCCGTTTGTCCGCCGCGGACCTGCCAGATCGCTATCCGCTGCAGGAGTTGGGTGTGTTCCTCGATGGTCATGTCGATGCCCTCGGGCGAGCCGATCTTGCGGCGTTTGTCGCGGTTGCCGAGGAGCATGTTCAGGGCTGATTGGTAGAGGGCCCAGCGCGTTTCCGGCAGGAATCCCTGGCGGACCCGGTGGACCGCGCAGATCACCGCACAGAGCAGCGGAGTGCGGGCGAGGTCGGCGAGGGCCGGATTCCGGCGGAACTGGCGGGCGAGATCGCGCTCCAGGCCGCACAGGTCCTCCTGGGCGGCGGAGGCACTGAGGCGGGCGGCCTGGTGCCAGGCGGCGACAAAGGACTGGATGTCGTCGTTCCGCATGGGGAGAAGGCGTAATTCTTCGAAGCCTTCGGAGCCGAGCCAGCCCGGGTCGACGGCGAGCGGGCGGGACGTGACGATGCAGCGGTTGTCCGGGTAGCGGGCGAGGAGCTCCGAGAGCCAGGCGTGGGCGTCCTCGCGGTCGTCCTGGGAGACCTCGTCGAGGCCGTCGACCAGGATCAACGCACGGCCCCGCCTTCAGTACGCGCCGGGCCCAGCCGTCCGACGATCTCGCAGCCTGGGAGCGGACTGGGGGTGTCGGGGCTGCCCGGCCGGGCGTCGTGGTGCCAGGCGCGCTGCTCGGAGCCGTCCCGGGTCAGCAGGGCGGCGTCGAGCGCACGGCTGCGCCAGACCACGCTGTAGCGCCGGGTGCCTCGATGATTCGGGTGGGCGACCTCCACCGGGGCCCGGAGGTTGTCCCCGATGACGTGCGAGCAGGTCAGGACGGCCCTGCCGAGGAGCACACCGCTGCCCTGCCGTGCACCGAGGACCGCGACGGCCGCGCAGGCGTGGTCGATGCTCATGGCGGTGACCTCTCACTCCACCTCGCCGAAGTCGCCCAGGTCGGCCGGAGCGTCATTGCCCACGTCCACCGAGCCCCCCGTCGACCGCATCTTCGGCTTCAGCGTCAGCGACACCTTGTGCGTACGCCCCGTGGAGCGCGCCGCGTCCGCGCCCGCCTCCACCACCCACGCCTTGACCTTCGTCCCGCCCTTGATCTCCTTGCGGAGTTCCACCGTGAACTCCATCTGGATGTCGCCGACGGCGAACGTGATCTCCTTGCCCGCCGAGCGCGCGGCGGCCCGCAGCAGCTGGTTGCGGACCGACTCGACCGCGTCCGCCAGCTCGATGCCGTCGAATTCGTGCGAGGCGTTGGCCATGGAGGTCCCCCTGGGCTGAGTGGCGTGAACTGCTCACTCCTACAACGGGGTTGGGAGGTGTTCCGGTTCCCGTGGCGGGTGATTCACGCGTGCACGATCCGTACCACCGTCACCACCAGCACCGCCGCGCTCACGTAGTAGACGACCACCGCCCCGCCCGCGACCCCCTGGCGCCGGTCCTTCTCGCCCTTCACGTCTCTCGTGCCCTGGCCGTACGGGTCCTTGGCGAGCGCGCGCATCGAGTACTCGAAGCGTTGGCGGAGGTCGGGGTGCATCGCGTGCCGGGCCGTTTCCGCGGCCGGGGCGTACTGGATGCGCAGACGCGTCATGAGGCTTCCGGACGGGGTCGGGGCTCGTCGGACGAGGCGGCCACACAGTCCGAGAAGTCGCCGGTCGCGAGGCGGGCGAACACGGCCTCGTCCTCCTCGGCGGCATTCGTCGGGGCCAGCGCCCAGCGGGCCAGTACTAAGGGGAGGTCGAGCGCCGGAGTGCGGGCGATCTCTGCGTCCAGGTCGGCGGCCTGGGCGGCGGTGAGGGCGGCGCGGATGGTGGGGAGCGTGGCGGGGAGGTCGATCCGCCGGCCGCTGACGACCGTGTGCCAGATGATCTCGGTGCTGGTGCTGGTGCTGGTGCTGCTGCCTGTGCTGGTGTTGCCGGTGGTGGTGCTGCTCTCGCCCCTGCGGTCCTCACCCATCCAGTGCCCCTCCGGTCCGGCCAGCACGGTTCTCCGCCACCACGGTACGCCGACGCCCCTCATGCGATGGAGACTTGCGCACGAGGAGCGAACGGGTGAGGGAAACGCCGACTCGTCGTCCGTATGAGTGGGTGCGAGGTGCCCGATTGACGCCGTATCGGCCCGTACGGAGCCCGAGTACGGAAGTGGAGCGGCGTGCGCCCGTGACAAGGCGCACAGGGGTTTCCCCGCCTACTAGGAGGAATAGTGGCCCGGCCCGGACCGCCGGCGGGATCTTGGGGGAGGGGTGTGCGGGCGCCCCGGACAAGAGCTCGGGACCGCCGCGGAGCAGGGGCTCATGTCCGAATCGGGACGTTCTGGCTAGGACGTAAACCTGCTCCGTCCAAGATTTTTCGCAGTGCGCAGGAGGGCCCCGCACGGCGTCAAATAGCGGAATTGCGCCGATCCCGCTACGAGGCTGCGTAGTAATGAGGTGGTTTGGGGCTCCGGACCCGGGCGGGTTACCAATGTGGAGCAAGCCCGGCGAACCCGCCGGGTTCAGTCACTTCCGGAGGTATTGCCCGTATGTCGAAGCGCGCCACATCCCACCGGATCCGTACCGCTCTCGTCGCCACCACGGTCGGTGCGGCGTGCGTGGCCGGAGCCGGCAGCGCCTTCGCCGCAGGGACTTCGGTACCCGCGAAGGCCGCAGCTCCGGCGAAGGCCGCCGCTCCCGCGAAGGCCGCCGCTGCGGCGAAGGCCGAGAAGAAGAAGGCCGCCAAGGCGAAGGCGTGGGCCAAGCCGGTCCAGCGCTACGCCCTCTCCGCCACGTACGGCAAGGGCGGCGGCATGTGGGCCCACAAGCACTCCGGCCAGGACTTCGCGGTGCCGATCGGTACCACCGTCAAGGCCGCCGCGGCCGGCACCGTCGTCAAGGCGGGCCCGAACGGCGGCGGCGATGGCCCCGCGTACGGCAACGCGATCGTCGTGAAGCACGCCAACAACACGTACTCGCAGTACGCCCACCTGTCCCGGATCAAGGTCCACGTCGGCCAGCACGTCGCGGCCGGGAAGTCGATAGCCCTGTCCGGCAACACCGGAAACTCCTCCGGCCCGCACCTGCACTTCGAGATCCGTACGAGCCCGAACTACGGCTCCTCGATCAACCCGGTCGCCTACCTGCGCTCGGTCGGCGTGAGCGTCTGACCCCGGTGCCCGGATCGCGAAGTCAGGCCGAATCGGCCTGCGTGATCAGCTCGATGGCGACTTCGAGGACGGCCTTCTGCTTGTCCTCGAAGTCGCCTTCGACGTCTTTCAGCGCGAACAGCCCCGCGTGCATGGTGAACAGCGCGCTCATGCACCTGACCTGGTTGATCAGCGGCCCGTCGGGCGTCCGCATCAGGGCCATCATCCGGAACATCCGCTCCTTGAAGCTGTTGCCGATGCTCAGGTCGCGTACCGTCGCCTGGTTCTCCTGCATGAAGCGGAAGAGGGGGCCCGCGTTGTTCAGCGCGGCGCTGTAGCGGGTCAGCAGCTCCTTCTTGGTGTCCAGCGTGCGTGGCTGGTTCTCGCCCCACTCGATCAGCTCGTCCATCGGACGGGTCAGGTCCTCGAAGAGGCTGATCAGGATGTCTTCCTTGGTCTTGAAGTGGTAGTACAGCGCCGCCTTGGTCACATCGAGTTGCTCGGCGATCTCCCGCAGCGAGGTCTTCTCGTACCCGTGCTCCGCGAACAGCTCCAGCGCCACGTCCTGAATGCGCTGACGCGTATCACCCCGGCGCGGTCGGCTCGTTCCGCTGGCGCTGCTGCTCATCGACGCACTCCCAAGGCTTGTTCAAGTCACCGGAACTTACTTGACGCCCGGCAAGTTAGGGGTCTAACTTCCTGAAGTGTAGCCAACTTGCCGGGCGGCAAGTAAGTACCAAAGGGGAGCGGGACATGACGACCACGGGGCAACTGGCACCAGAGACACCCACGGCGGAGAAGGAAGGGAAACAGCCGCGCAGTGTGCGCGTGGTTCTCCTTGCACTCATGATCGCCATGCTGCTCGCGATGCTGGACAACATGATCATCGGCACCGCGATGCCGACCATCGTCGGCGAGCTCGGCGGTCTGGAGCACCTCTCCTGGGTGGTCACCGCCTATACGCTCGCCACCGCCGCCTCCACCCCCATCTGGGGCAAGCTCGGCGACATCTACGGCCGCAAGGGCATCTTCCTCACCTCGATCGTCATCTTCGTCCTCGGCTCCGTACTCAGCGGAATGGCCCAGGACATGGGCCAGCTGATCGGCTTCCGGGCCATCCAGGGACTGGGTGCCGGCGGTCTGATGGTCGGCGTGATGGCGATCGTCGGAGACTTGATTCCGCCGCGTGAGCGCGGCAAGTACCAGGGCATGATGGCCGGCGTGATGGCGCTCGCCATGATCGGCGGCCCGCTGGTCGGCGGCGCCCTCACCGACGGCCTCGGCTGGCGCTGGTCCTTCTACATCAACGTGCCGCTCGGCGCGGTCGCCCTCGCGATGGTCGCCACCGTGCTGCACCTCCCCAAGAAGGAGCGCAGCAAGGCGAAGATCGACTACCTGGGCGCCGGTCTGCTGACCATCGGCATCACCGCGATCGTGCTGGTCACGACCTGGGGCGGCAGTGAGTACGCCTGGGGTTCGGGGCAGATCCTGGGCCTCGCGGCCGTCGGGGTCCTCGCGATCGTGAGCTTCCTGTTCGTGGAGACGAAGGCGGCGGAGCCGATCATTCCGCTGCACATCTTCCGCAACCGGAACTTCACCCTCATGTCGGTGCTCGGCTTCATCGTCGGCTTTGTGATGTTCGGTGCGGTCCTCTACCTGCCGCTGTTCCAGCAGTCCGTACAGGGCGCGTCGGCCACCAACTCCGGGCTGCTCCTGCTGCCCATGCTGCTGTCGATGATGGTCGTCTCGCTGGTCGTCGGCCGGCTCACCACCAGCACCGGCAAGTACAAGATCTTCCCGATCATCGGCGGCGGGCTGATCACGGCCGGCCTCTTCCTCCTCGCCCAGATGGACACCGACACCAACCGCCTCACCTCCGGGATCTACATGGCGGTCCTCGGTGCGGGCATGGGCTTCCTGATGCAGATCACGATGCTGGTCGCGCAGAACAGCGTCGAGCCCAAGGACATGGGCGTCGCCTCCTCGTCCACCACCCTCTTCCGTACGCTCGGCAGCTCCTTCGGCGTCTCGGTGATGGGCGCGCTGTTCACCGCCCGGGTCACGGACTCGATGGTCGCCCAGGGCGCCTCGGCCGGCGGACTGCCGAAGGGTGCGGCGCTGGACGCGGCGAGCCTGGCCAAGCTGCCGGAGAAGATGCGCGAGATGTATCAGTTCGCCGTCTCGTCCGGCACGCACGGGGCGTTCCTGCTGGGTGCGGGCATCGCGCTGGTCGCGTTCGTGGCGGCGTTCTTCGTCAAGGAAGTCATGCTCAAGGGCGCGGGCCCGCAGAAGACCGCGGAGTCCGCCAGGGCCTAGGCCGCGGTAGCGGCTTCGGTTCGAGGGTTACGGGGGAGGGGCCCGCGGCAGCACGCCGCGGGCCCCTTCCCCGTAACCGAAAGCACTGGGCTCGAAGCGCTGAGCCGGAAGCACCGGGCCCGAAGCGCTGAGCCGGATGCCGGAAGCACCGGGCCCGAAGTCCTGCCGCTACCTCCGGCGCGGTGGCAGATCCGCCAGGTTGACGATCGGGAAGCTCCCCGTCGCCGTCGGCGCGTGCTCCGGAAGCCACAGGACGGCGATCGCCCCGCCGTCCACCTGCGCGTTGCGGAACGTCAGCCTCGCCCCGAGCACCTTGGCCTGACCTGCGGCGATGGTCAGTCCAAGGCCGTGCCCCTGGCCTGCCCTGTCGCTGGATCCGGTACGGAACCGGCTCGGCCCCTCGCGCAGCAGATCCGCAGGGAAGCCCTTGCCGTGGTCGCGCACCCGCACGACCCGGCCCTCGACGGACACCTCGAACGGGGGCTTCCCGTGCTTGGCGGCGTTGCCGAGGAGGTTGCCGATGATGCGTTCCAGCCGGCGCGGGTCGGTGTTCACATGGCTCTCGTGCACGACCGTGACGACCGCGTCGGGGTACAGCGAGGTGACCCGGCGCGAGACGAACTCGCCGAGCGCGATCTCCTGCATCTCCGCCCGCTCGGCCGCACTGTCGAGACGCGCCACCTCCAGTACGTCCTCGACCAGTGTCCGCAGCGCCTGCGCCCGGTCCCGTACGAGCTCGGTGGGGCGTCCCGGCGGCAGCAGTTCGGCGGCGGTGAGCAGCCCGGTGACCGGGGTGCGCAGCTCGTGCGCGATGTCGGCGGTCACCCGGCGCTCGGCCTCGACGCGCTCCTGGAGGGCGTCGGTCAGGGCGTCCACGGCATGGGCCAGGTCGTCGGTCTCGTCCCGTACGACACCGCCGATCGCGTCCAGCACCCGTACCTGCGTATTGCCGTGCGCCACGTCGGTGGCGGCGGACGCGGCCTTGCGCAGACGGCGCGAGATGGAGCCGCCGATGAGGATGCCGAGCACGGAACCGCCGAGGACCACGGCGACCGAGGCGATCACCAGGGACCGGTCGAGGTCCTCCACGACACGGGCGTTGTTGGGGAAGCGGGTGTGCAGGGAGAGGATGTCGTGGCCCGGATAGGGGACCGCGGCCCACACCTCGGGCACCCCGTACGGGTCCTCCTGGACGTGGGTGGCGCGCCGGCCGTGCGCCAGCTTGGCGCGCAGCTCGGCGGGCAGCTCCGGGTCGTTGAGCTTGGAGCCGACCTTCGGGTCGCGGGACGACTCGAACAGCCGCTGCGCGAACTGGAGCCGCTCCAGCTGCAGGTCACGGGCGTTGTCGAGCATCGAGACCCGGGCGGAATTGTGCACGACGAGGCTGAGCGCGACGGCGATGAGCGCGCTGACGGCGGCGATGGCGCAACTGATCTTCCAGCGGATGCCGGTGCGCAGGGAGAAGCGCCTCATGCGGAGTGCCTCATACGGGGTACCTCATGCGGGATGGCTCGTACGGAGTGCCTCATGCGGAGTGCCTCATACGGAGTGGCTCGTCATCGGACCGGACTCACGCCTTCAACTTGTAGCCGAAGCCGCGGACCGTCTCGATCCGGTCCTGGCCGATCTTCGTACGCAGCCGCTGCACGTGGACGTCCACGACACGGGTGTCGCCGCCCCAGCCGTAGTCCCAGACCCGCTCCAGCAGCTTGTCGCGGGAGAGCACCGTGCCCGGCGCGGAGGAGAACTCCAGGAGCAGCCGCATCTCGGTCGGCGTCAGCCCCACCGGCTCGCCGTTCCTGCGGACCTCCATGCCCTCCGTGTCGACCTCCAGCTCGCCGAAGGTCAGCAGCCCACCGCCCTCGCCGTCCTGCACCGGCTCCGGGGCTCCGCCGCCCGACGCGTGGCCGAAGCGGCGCAGCACCGCACGGATGCGCGCGACCAGCACCGAACCGTCGAAGGGCTTCGTCACGTAGTCGTCGGCACCGGCCTCCAGGCCGAGCACCACGTCGATCGAGTCGGCCCGCGCCGACAGCATGATCACCGGCACGGTCGACTCGTCACGGATGCGGCGGCACAGACTGACCCCGTCCATCCCCGGCAGCATCACGTCCAGCAGCGCGATGTCCGGCTGCTGCGCGCGGAACGCCTCAAGGCCCGACAGACCGTCCGGCATCGCGGTGACGGTGAACCCGTCCCGCTCCAGCGCCAGCTGGGTCGCCTCGCGGATCACGTCGTCGTCCTCGACGAACAGGACGTGGGTATCGGCCATGGGCTGCTCTCTGCTCTCTCGGTCAGTTCTGTGACGGCGGTGCGGTGCGCGGTGCGGCGGGAGCGCTGGAGGGAGTGGCGGTGGACGTGGGCGAGGCATCCCGGGCGGCCTCGCCCGCGGCCTTCCGCTTCGCGTCCTGCTCCGCGAGCTGCTCCTTGCTGCTCCGGCCGTCGTCGCCGTAGCCGATGTCCTTGCTGTAGCTGTTCTCCACCCTGTCGTGCTCGGTGAACTTGTGCCCGGCCCAGCGGTACGTCACGACCACCTCGCCGGACGGGAACACCAGCGGGTCGCCCTTCTTGTACTCCGGACGGGTCACCACCAGGTCGCCCCGGTCGATCTCCGCGTACACGGCCGGTTCCTCCGCCACGAACACGTTCGTGTAGCGCCCATTCTCCTCGCGGAACACATAGGAGCCGATCCCGACCGCGTCCCCGCAGGTCATCACGTTGACGACGACGTCGTCCGCGGTGTTGGCGGTGACCCTGCCGTAGGAGGCGTCGACCGGGTAGATGTCCTTCGCGCACGGCTTGAGGTCGCGCTTCACGGACTCGCTGACCTTGGGGTCGTTCTTGAGGAGCTCGACGGGATCCACCCGCCGGGGCGCCGCCGAGGGCATCTCCCCCTTGGCGGTCGGCGTCGGGTTGACCTTCGCCGCGACCGGGTCCGAACGGGCCGGCCCCTCGTCCCGGGTGCCCGTGCCGCCCGCGCTGCAGGAGACCGCGAACAGGCCGACGGCGGCGAGCCCGGCCATCGCCGTTCCGCTCACCGCCAGTACGCCCCGGTGGGACCGTTCCCTGCCGCGGCTGCCGTCCTTCGTGCCGCTGAGGCTGCCGCTTTCGCTGCTGATACCGCCGCCTAGGCCGCGCACCGCTCCTGCCCCCGTTCGCCCCGCACTCCGCCGTCGCCGCGCTCCAGAGCCCTGGCATCCAGGTCGCGGTTCTCCAGCTCCTGGCGGAGCCGGGCGAGCGCCCGGTGCAGGGTGCTCTTGACCGTACCGGCAGACATGCCCAGTGCGGCAGCGGTTTCCTCGGTGCTCATCTGCTCCCAGTGCCGCAATACGACCACGCTGCGCTGCTTCGGCGCCAGCACTCCGAGGATGTCCATCAGCAGGGCGCGGTCCGCGCGCTGCTCCGTGCCGTCCTCGACGCGGGCGTCGGGCAGCTGCTCGGTGGGCACCTCGTCCAGCTTGCGGGCCCGCCACCACTCCGTACGCGTGTTGATCATGACACGCCGGAGGTAGGCGTCCGCGAGGGACTTGTCCTCTATGCCGTCCCAGCGGCCGTACGTACGGGCCAGTGCGGTCTGGAGCAGGTCCTGTGCGTCCACCGGGTCCGGAACGAGACGGCGGGCACTGCGCAGCAGGGCCTCCTGCCGCGTGCGTACGTACTCCTCGAATCCGAGCACCTCGCCGCCGTGCGCCATTCGAACCGCCTCCGTCCCGTGTCCAGCCGGGGTTCCCGACTGTTTGCCCCTGTGGATCCGAAGTTACGGAGGCGTTGTCACGGGGTTGTGCGGGTGAGCACTCGGAGGACGCACGGCTGTCCATCGGTTGTGTAACGACGAGTTGCCCGGAAGAGGTTTAACTCTGCGGAAGCCGGTAGACGCCGCCCGTCAGCGGCTCCACCAAACCGTCCGAGACCAGCCCGTCCAGGGCACGTGCCCGCTGCACGGGTTCGTGCCACACCGCGTCAAGATCCTTCTGCGGTACGGGAGTCACGGCCTCGCGCAGCACGGCGAGGAGCCGCCCGCGCACCTGCCGGTCCGTCCCCGCGTACGTCTGCGTACGCCGTGCCGGACCCTCGTGCGGAGGCTTCCCGGCCTGCAGCCAGGCGCACTGCGCGGCGATCGGGCAGCGCCCGCACTCCGGGTTCTTCGCGGTGCACACCAGCGCGCCGAGCTCCATCGAGGAGGCGGCCCAGCGGGCGGCCGTCGCCGTGTCCTCGGGAAGCAGTGCGCGGGCGAGCTTGCGCTCGGCGGCGGTGGTCGCGTTCGGCGGGTACTCGGCGCCGGTCACCGCGCGCGCGATCACCCGCCGCACGTTCGTGTCGAGGACGGCGTGCCGTTGTCCGTACGCGAAGGAGGCGACGGCGGCGGCCGTGTACTCGCCGATGCCGGGCAGCGACAGGAGCTGGCTGTGCTCGGACGGTACGTCGCCGCCGTGCCGTTCCGTTATGGCGGTGGCCGCGCCGTGCAGGCGCAGGGCCCGGCGCGGGTAGCCGAGCCGGCCCCAGGCGCGGACGGCCTCGCCGGACGGCTCGGCGGCCAGGTCGGCGGGGCGCGGCCAGCGGGCCACCCACTGCTCGTACACCGGAAGGACCCGGCTGACGGGCGTCTGCTGGAGCATGAACTCGCTGACCATCACACCCCACGGGCCCGCTTCGGGGCGCCGCCAGGGAAGGTCACGGGCATTGCCCTCGAACCAGATGTTGACGTCGGGGTGCAGGACGGGCAGCGCGGCAGCGGGCTCGGACGTGGTGGCAGACGACGTGGTGGCGGACGGCGTGGTGGCGGACGTGGTGGCGGACGTGGTCTGGGGCTTGAACTCAGTGGTCGCAGTCATAGCACCTCCGATCCTGGCACGAAACGGTGTGCGGACAGCCGTACGACAAGCTCATGTCAGGCTCCGAGAAAGCTGATGTGAGGCTCCGAGAAGGCTGATGTCAGGCTCCGAGAAGGCTCATGTGAGGCTCCGCGCACGGCGGCCGCCGCGCTGTCCGCCGCCGGGGCCCGCGAACCAGAGCAGCAGGCCGACGCTGCTCGCCCGCATCGACATGATCAGTCCCTGCGCGAGTCGTGCGCCTCCCCACACCAGCAGCCCCGCGCCGATCCCGCCGACCAGCAGGCCGGCCAGGACGTCGTGCGGGTAGTGGACGCCGACGAAGACCCGGGAGAACGCCATCAGCACGGCCATCGGCGCGACGAACACCGCGAGCCGCGGCCAGGCCAGAACAAGACCGACGGCCGCGGCGCCCGCGATGGCGGAGTGGTTGCTGGGGAACGACCAGTCACCGACGGCCGGGCACTCGACCAGCGGCCGGGCGGCCCTGGCGACGGCCCGGCACGGCCGGTCCTCGTGGATGAACGACTTGAAGAGCTCACTCGCCACGTACATCACCCCCGTCGCCAGCGGCGCGAGCACGGCGACCGCGACGGACGCCGCACTGTCGCCGCGGGCCCGCCACCAGACGACGACGAACAGGGCGGCGAAGACCAGCAGCCCCAGCTCCGTCCATATCTCGGCGAGGTACTGGAACCAGCCGGGAGTGGAGTGCGCGAAGTTGAGGATGGCGCGGTAGAGCGCGCTGCTGCTGTCCATGCCCCCAGACGTTACGGAATGGACGGGTGGCGTTCACAATCGTCGATCGTCAACTCCTGTGGGTGACCGCCCACGACGAAAGTGGGGGCCGGTTCTCCTCATCCGGAATGATGATCGGCAAAAGATGCCGCGACAGCGGCGGGTGGGGCAGGAGTTGGGGTCCCTTCTCTCGTAGAGTTCGGGCCGTGGGATCTATGCGTAATCCAGTCGGGCCGCTCCCCTCCTCCATTTACTGGCGACGGAGGGCCGTCGGGCTGTCCTTGCTGGCACTGATGGTGGTGCTGGTGCTCTGGGTCGTGCTCTCCGGCGGGGGAGACGACGACAGGACGGGCAAGGGGAAGGGCGGACCCTCACCCGCCGCCTCGATCACCCCGGGCCCCTCCGGGACCGGCCCCGTGGTCCCGGGCGAGCCGGGCGGCCGCGAGACGACGGGCGGCAACGGCGGTACGGACGGGGGCGATGCGGACGGCAGCGCTTCGGAGGGCTCCTCGGACGGCTCCTCGGACGGCTCCTCGTCCGGAGCGGCGGACTCCGGCGGGGCTACGGGCGGCGGCGACGCGGCGTCGGGCGGCGCGGGTGGCGCCGGCGGTGCCGGTGCGGGTGGCGCAGGGGGTGCGGGGGGTGCGGGGCAGCAGGTTCCGGCGAACTCGCCGCTTCCCAACTGCGTGCCGGGATCTCTGGAGTTGACGATCCGTGCGGTGCCGGTCCGGGTGCCCGTCGACAAGAACCCGAAGTTCGAACTGACCGCGAAGAACACCTCGGCCACGGCCTGCAAGATGGACTTCGGCCCGGACGCGGCGACCGTGACCATCAAGAACGCCGAGAGCGAGAAGGTCTGGTCCTCGAAGGACTGCCCCAAGGGCGCGAAGTCGCTGCTGCTGCAGATCCCGGCGAAGACGACGGTGACGCACGCGGTCGAGTGGGACCGGACCCGCAGCGACGCGACGAAGTGCGAGGCGCCGACGGGGGGGCAGGTGGGGCCGGGCACGTACGTGGTGGAACTGACCGGAGCGAAGATCCCGGCGTCGATCTCCCTGGAGAAGGACTGACCGGTGGGCATTGTGCGGGTGCGGCGGGCCTGGTGGTCGTCGTGCGGGTGCGTCGTGGCTGATCGCGCAGTTCCCCGCGCCCCTAAGTCAGCCTCCTTGGGCAGCGGGGCCGCCCCCCGGGGGCGGGACGGGTGGGCAAGGGGGCGGCCCCCACGCGGAGCCCCGCCCTCAGGCCGCACGCGCTCGCGACCGCCCCGACCGCCCGCGCCCAGCTACACGTACCGCTCCAGGATGGACGACTCCGCCAGTCGCGAGAGTCCCTCCCGCACGGAGCGGGCCCTCGCCTCGCCGACCCCGTCGACCGTCTGCAGGTCGTCCACGCTTGCCGCCAGCAGCTTCTGCAGGCCGCCGAAGTGCTCGACCAGCCGCTCGATGATCGCCCCGGGGAGTCGCGGGACCTTGGCGAGGAGCCGGTAACCCCGCGGCGAGACCGCCGAGTCGAGGGTCTCGGGCGAGCCGCTGTAGCCCAGCGCCCGCGCCACGGTGGGCAGTTCGAGCAGCTCGCTGTGGCTGAGCGCGTCCAGCTCCGTCAGCGCCTCGGCCACCGTCCGCGACCGCTTCGCCGTCGGCTCCGGCACGTAGTCCCGTACGACCAGCTCACGCTCCGGCTCGACGCCGGCGATCAACTCGTCGAGCTGGAGGGAGAGGAGCCGCCCGTCGGTGCCCAACTCGACCACGTACTCCGCGATTTCGGTCGCGATCCGCCGCACCATCTCCAGCCGCTGCGCGACCGCCGTGACGTCGCGGACCGTCACCAGGTCCTCGATCTCCAGCGCGGAGAGAGTCCCGGCGACCTCGTCGAGGCGGAGCTTGTACCGCTCCAGGGTGGCGAGCGCCTGGTTCGCCCGCGACAGGATCGCGGCCGACTCTTCCAGGACCCGGCGCTCTCCGTTCACGTACAGCGCGATCAGCCGCATCGACTGGGACACCGACACCACCGGGAAGTGGCACTGCTTGGAGACGCGGTCCGCCGTGCGGTGCCGGGTGCCGGTCTCCTCGGTGTGGATCGACGCGTCGGGGACCAGCTGGACGCCGGCCCGCAGGATCTTCGTCATGTCCTTGTCGAGGATGAGCGCACCGTCGAGCTTGCAGAGCTCGCGCAGGCGCGTCGCGGTGAATTCGACGTCCAGGACGAAGCCGCCCGTACACATCGACTCGACGGTCTTGTCCATGCCGAGGACGATCAGCCCGCCGGTATTGCCGCGCAGGATCCGCTCCAGGCCGTCGCGCAGCGCCATGCCGGGGGCGACGGCGCTCAGCGAGGCGCGGATCTGGGCCTCGTTGCCGGAGCCGGCGCTGGAGCCTCCGCCGGACTTTCCGGGTGATGAGGCCCGGTCGTTGGCTGCCACTGCACTCCTCCGGTCACGGGTCACGGTCGGTCCGCCCCTGCCCGGGACGGTCAACTTCGCCTCGCGGGCGCGGTGGACGGGCGAGACCAGGGCAAAGTCTACCGGCGCTCCTCCTCGCTCCGGGGGGCCTGTGCGCGAGACCGGCGCGGAAGGACGCTCAGGGCGGCCCCCATGTCGGCCACCTCGGTCACCTTCATCCCGGCAGGGACACGGCCCGGGTCGCCCGGGACCAGTGCGTGGGTGAAGCCGAGCCGGTGTGCTTCGGCCAGTCTTCGTTGTACGCCCGTGACCCTGCGGATCTCTCCGGCGAGCCCGACTTCGCCGATCGCGACCAGATTCTTGGGCAGCGGGGTGTCGCTGGCGGCCGAGGCGAGGGCCAGCGCGACGGCCAGATCGGAGGCCGGCTCGGAGAGTTTCACGCCGCCGACCGTCGCGCAGTAGATGTCGCGCTTGCCGAGTGCGCTGATCTTGCCGCGCTGTTCGAGCACCGCCAGCATCATCGAGACGCGGGAGGTCTCCAGGCCGGAGGTGGTGCGGCGGGGGGAGGGGATCTGGGAGTCGACGGTGAGCGCCTGGACCTCGGCGACCAGTGGGCGACGGCCCTCCAGGGTGACGGTCAGACAGGTGCCGGGGACGGCCACGTCGCGGCGGGTGAGGAAGAGGCCGGAGGGGTCGGTGAGTCCGGTGATGCCCTCGTCGTGCAGCTCGAAGCAGCCGACCTCGTCCGTCGCCCCGTACCGGTTCTTCACGCCGCGGACCAGGCGCAGACGGGCGTGCCGGTCGCCCTCGAAGGAGAGGACGACGTCCACGAGGTGTTCGAGCAGGCGCGGGCCCGCGATGTTGCCGTCCTTGGTGACGTGGCCGACCAGGAGGGTCGACATGCCGCGCTCCTTGGACGCCCGGATGAGCGCCGCCGTCACCTCCCTGATCTGGGCCATGCCGCCCGGGGCGCCGTCCAGTTCGGAAGAGGCGACGGTCTGCACGGAGTCGAGGATCAGCAGGGAGGGCTTGACGGCGTCCAGGTGGCCGAGGACGGCGGAGAGGTCGGTCTCGGCCGCCAGGTAGAGGTGGTCGTTGAGCGCGCGGATGCGGTCGGCGCGCAGCCGGACCTGGCTCGCGGACTCCTCCGCCGTGACGTACAGCGTGCGGTGCTCGTCGGTGGCCGCCTTCGCGGCGACGTCCAGCAGGAGCGTCGACTTGCCGACGCCCGGCTCGCCCGCGATCAGGACCACGGCGCCGGGCACCAGACCGCCGCCCAGCACCCGGTCCAGCTCGGGCACGCCGGTGGAGCGGGCGGTGGCCGTACGGACATCCACCTCGCCGATGGGGAGCGCGGCGCTGGAGACCCGGCCGGCGGCGGTGGTGCGGATCGCGGGCGCGCCGTACTCCTCGACCGTCCCCCAGGCCTGGCATTCGGGGCAGCGGCCGAGCCACTTGACGGCCGTCCAGCCGCATTCGGTGCAGCGGTAGGACGGCCGGTCCTTCGCGGATTTCGTACGGGCAGCCATGTCGTCACCGTACAGACGGGGACTGACAACGCCGTACGGAGCCGTCCCGCACCGCCCGCGCCGAGTGGGCGCGGGGCGCATAGCCTGGGCGCCATGTCGGTAATCACCGCAATTGCCCTGCTCGTACTGGCCGTACTGCACGCGTACATCCTGGTGTTGGAGATGTTCCTGTGGCAGACGCCGAGGGCGCGGGCAGCCTTCGGTACGACCGAGGAATTCGCCGCCGCGACCAAGTCGCTCGCCGCCAACCAGGGCCTCTACAACGGTTTCCTGGCGGCCGGTCTGGCCTGGGGCGCCTTCGCGGCCGAGCCGGTGGCCTTCCCGGTGCGGATCTTCTTCGTGGTGTGCGTGGCCGTGGCGGGGCTGTACGGGGCGGCCACGGCAAGCCGCAAGATCCTCTTCGTGCAGACCGTCCCGGCGCTGATCGTGCTCGCGCTGGTGCTGGCACACGGTCGCGGTGCGTGAGGGCATAGGCCACTGGTATGGGGCAGAAGGTGGCGGAATATGGAATTCCCGCTCTCTTTCGAGGGATCTGTTCACCCGTATGGATTAAAAGGGCTCAAGGAGAGCCGGGGGGCGGGCGCGGCGCCCCTACGGTCGGCCGGATGACGACCAGCAGGCGGGAGCACCCCACGCAGTCCACCGGAAGCGCCGGGTCCACCGGCACCACGGGTGGCGCCGGATCCACCGGTGCGCACGGGACGCGCCGGCGCGCGCCCCGCACGCTCGCCCAGCGGCCTCCGTCGCGGTACGAGCCGTACCTGGACGGGCTGTTCACCTACGCCCTGTCGGTACTGCGCGACCACGACGTGGCGACGGCGGTACTCGGTGACGTGCTCGCGCTCGCCGAGCGCAGCCACGGACGCAGCCCCTCCGGCGAACCGGAACGCAAGGCCTGGCTCTACGCACTCACCCGCTGGTCCTGTCTGCGCAGCCTCGCCGATGAGAAGCGCCGCAGGCAGGGTGCGCATGGCGGCCAGCAGGTCCACCGCCCGCCCTCGGCCGTACCCGAACCGGAACTTCCGGTCGAGGAGAGCGTGGCGCGCAGACGGCACGCCGACCTCACCCTCCTCGCCTGGCCCGAAGCGGCCGGCACCACCCCCGAACAGCGCGAGGCCCTGGAGCTGGCCGTACGCCACAGCCTCTGCGCCCGGCAGGTCGCGGCCGTCCTCGGCCTGGACCAGCCGGCGGCCCGCGAGCTGCTCGCCGCGGCGGCCTGCGAGGTGGAGCGCACCCGGGCGGCGCTGATCGTCGTCGAGACCGGCACCTGCCCGATCGTCACCCGGCTCACCGGCGACGACCAGGTCCTGCTCAGCACCGCTCTGCGCGGCGAACTCGTCCGGCACGTCGACGACTGCCCGGTCTGCCGCCGCGCCGCCGAGCGCGCGGGCGCGGGCGGCCCGTGGCCGGGAACGGGCGCATCGGCCGGTCTGCTCCCGCTGGTGGAGGCGCCGCGCGCGGCGGCGTACATGGCGATGCTGCACGCGCCGCGGGCGCCGAGGAGCGGCACTCCGCGCTTCGACCGCGAGGGGTTCCCGCTGGACCCGAAGGACCGGGCGGCCCGCCGCGAACGCCTCCGTACGAGAGCGCTGACGACGACGGTCGTCGCGACCGTCGTCGCCGCGCCGGTGCTGGCCCTGTGGGCCGCGTACCGGGGAGAGCCCCTGGGGGAGGGGCACCGGGGCGCGACGGTGACGGCGAGCGAGGAGGACGGGATCCCGGGGCGCGACGGGGACGACGGCAACGGCGACGCGTACGAGAACACGGGCAACGCGCACAACAGGCCCGACCCGGGCTCCTCGGCCGGCAGCGGTGCGCGGGGCGGCGGGCAGGACGTCTCGGTCGAGCTCCTCACCCCCGGGCGGGCGCCGGCACCCGGTGCGGGGCGCCTCGCGGTGGCGGTGGAGTCGTCGGGCCACACGACGGTCGTACGGCTGACAGTGTCCGGGGGCGGGCCCGTCGCCTGGTCGATGTGGACCAACGCGTCGTGGCTGCACCTGAGTCGGGCCTCGGGAACTCTCGCGCCGGGGGAGTCGTTCACGGTCTACATCACGCTCGACCGTGACAGGGAACCCGCCGGCCCCTGGACGGCCCGCATCGGGGTCTCGCCGTCCGGGGCAGTGATGACGGTGTCGGGGCGGGGGGCGGTGGTGCCGGTGCCTTCGACGCCGGCTCCACCGGGCGGGACGGGGGATCCGGGGCCGGGTCCGGATCCGGATCCGACGGTGCCGAGTACGCCGCCGCCGTCTCCGCCGACCTCGCCGCCCACTTCGCCGCCGACGGATCCGCCGAGTACGCCGCCGCCGAGCACCCCTCCGCCGACGGATCCGCCGTCGCCGACGTCCGACCCGACAGAACCGGCGCCGTCGGGGACGGCCTGAGGGCGGGGGTCCGCGTGGGGGCCGCCCCCTTGCCCACCCGTCCCGCCCCCGGGGGGCGGCCCCGCTGCCCAAGGGGGCTCGGGGAGGCTTTTAGGGGCGCGGGGCTGAGGGGCAGTCTTTTAGGGGCGCGGGGAACTGCGCGACCAGCCACGACGCACCCGCACAATCCCCCCACCCCGTCCCCGCCCCCAGCGACTCAGCCGCCGCCCGGGTCCGCCGGATGCGGTGCCACCAGCGGCAGCTGCGAGGCCAGCCTCGCCTCGCACAGCTCGGCGAGGCGGGCGTACCCCCCGGCACCCATCAGCTCCGTCAGCTCCGGCCGGTACGACACGTACACCGGATCCCCCGCCCCGTGGGCGGACGTCGCCGACGTGCACCACCAGTGCAGGTCGTGGCCGCCGGGACCCCATCCCCGCCGGTCGTACTCACCGATCGTGACCTGCAGGATCTTCGTGTCGTCCGGCCGCTCGATCCAGTCGTACGTCCGCCGCACCGGCAGCTGCCAGCACACGTCCGGCTTGGTCTCCAGCGGCTCCTTGCCCTCCTTCAGGGCGAGGATGTGCAGCGAGCAGCCCGCTCCGCCCGCGAACCCCGGCCGGTTCTGGAAGATGCACGAGCCCTCCCACCGCCGGGTCTGGCGTTCGCCGTCCTCGTCCTCCTGGGTCCAGCCGCCCTTCGCCGTCCCCACGCCGTGGAACTGCCAGATGTCCGGGGTCAGCCGCGCCACGTGCCCCGCGACCCGCTTCTCGTCGTCCTCGTCGGAGAAGTGCGCCCCGAGCGTGCAGCAGCCGTCGTCGGCGCGGCCGAGCTTGATGCCCTGGCAGCCGCTGCCGAAGATGCACGTCCACTTCGAGGTCAGCCAGGTCAGATCGCACCGGAAGACCTGTTCCTCGTCCTCCGGGTCGGGGAATTCCACCCAGGCACGGGCGAAGTCCAGCCCCTGCTCGTCGTTCAACGCCACCACGTCCGACTTCGACTTCTTCGCGGCTTTTTCCGGCTTCGCCTTTTTCGTCTTTGGCACGGGGCAAGGGTAGGCGCAGGAACGCCCGTGGCGCGCCGCAGTAGCGTTCCGCCCATGAGACTCGGAGTCCTCGACGTCGGTTCGAACACGGTGCACCTGCTGGTGGTGGACGCCCATCGCGGCGCCCGCCCTCTTCCCGCGCACTCCTTCAAGGCGGAACTCCGCCTCGCGGAGCTGCTCGACGAGGACGGTGCGATCGGATCCGTCGGCATAACCCGCCTGGTGGCCACCGTCGGCGAAGCCCTGGAGGCCGCCGAGGACAAGGGCTGCGAGGACGTCATGGCGTTCGCGACCTCCGCGGTCCGCGAGGCCAGTAACGCCGACCACGTACTGGCCCGGGTGCGCGAGGAGACCGGCGCCGACCTCCAGGTCCTGTCCGGCGAGGACGAGGCCCGGCTGACCTTCCTGGCCGCCCGCCGCTGGTTCGGCTGGTCGGCGGGCAAGCTGCTGCTGCTCGACATCGGCGGTGGCTCGCTGGAGATCGCGTACGGGATGGACGAGGATCCGGACACCGCCGTCAGCCTTCCGCTGGGCGCGGGCCGCCTCACCGCGGGCCATCTTCCCGGGGACCCGCCGGACGCCCAGGACGTACGGGCCCTGCGTCGGCACGTACGCACACAAATTGCCCGTACGGTGGGCGAATTCGTCCGCTTCGGACGGCCTGACCATGTGGTCGCGTCCTCCAAGACGTTCCGTCAGCTCGCCCGGATCGCGGGTGCCGCCCGCTCCGCCGACGGTCTCTACGTACAACGTGAGCTGAGTCGCAGTGCGCTCAAGGAGTGGGTGCCGAAACTGGCCGCGATGACCGCCGAGCAGCGCACCCAGCTGCCCGGCGTCTCCGCCGACCGCGCGCCCCAACTCCTGGCGGGAGCCCTGGTCGCGGAGGGTGCGATGGACCTCTTCGAGGTGGAGACGCTGGAGATCTGCCCGTGGGCGCTGCGCGAGGGCGTCATTCTGCGGCGGCTGGATCGCCTCCCCTCGTCGTGAGCCCCCGTGGCCTCCCGTGGCCTCCCCGCGGCCTCCCCGTGGCCGGACGAGGCCCCTCGGCTCTTCCCGCGCCGGAGGGGGACCGTACGCTGTCCTTCGTGGCAGAAGTGGCGAAACCAGCGGTACCGGCCGTGCGCATCCCCGATGCGAAGGTCGCGCTGTCCACCGCCTCCGTTTACCCGGAGTCGACGGCGACGGCCTTCGAGATCGCCGCACGCCTCGGCTACGACGGCGTCGAGGTCATGGTGTGGACGGACCCCGTCAGCCAGGACATCGAGGCGCTGCGCAGACTCTCCGACTACCACGGCGTCCCGATCCTCGCGGTGCACGCGCCGTGTCTGCTGATCACCCAGCGGGTGTGGTCGACGGACCCGTGGGTCAAGCTCCAGCGCGCCCAGGCCGCCGCCGAGAAGCTGGGTGCGTCGACGGTCGTCGTCCACCCGCCCTTCAGGTGGCAGCGCAATTACGCACGCGACTTCGTGACCGGGATCTGGCGGATGGCCGAGGAGACCGACGTCCGCTTCGCCGTCGAGAACATGTACCCGTGGCGCTACAAGGACCGCGAGATGCTGGCGTACGCCCCCGAGTGGGACGTCACCAAGGACGACTACCGGCACTTCACCGTCGACCTCTCGCACACCGCGACCGCCCGCACCGACGCCATGGCCATGATCGACCGCATGGGCGAGCGGCTCGGCCACGTCCACCTCGCGGACGGCAGGGGTTCGGCGAAGGACGAGCACCTGGTGCCGGGCCGCGGCACCCAGCCCTGCGCGCAGCTCCTGGAGCGCCTGGCCGCCACCGGCTTCGACGGACACGTGGTCGTCGAGGTCAACACCCGCCGGGCCATGTCGTCCGCCGAACGCGAGGCCGACCTCGCCGAGGCCCTCGCCTTCACCCGCCTGCACCTGGCGTCGGCGTCCTCGTCCTCGGCGAACGGGCCGGTGCGGGTGCCGGGCGCATGAGCTCCCCGGTGGAGCCGGACGCTCCGCGCCGCCGCGGGCGCCCGCCCCGTACCGCGGCGGGCGAATCGGCCCCGGCCGCCCGCGACCGGATCCTGGCCGCCGCCCGCACCGAATTCGCCGAGCGCGGCTACGACAAGACCTCGGTACGTTCCATCGCCAGGGCCGCCGGCGTCGACTCGGCCCTCGTCCACCACTACTTCGGTACGAAGGACGAGGTCTTCGCCGCAGCCGTCGAGGTGTCCTTCGAACCGGCCCTGGCCCTGGAGGCCCTGACCGGCCAGGGCGTCGACGGCATCGGCGAGCGCATCGCCCGCTACTTCTTCAGCGTGTGGGAGAACCCGGCGACCCGGGGCCCGCTCCTCGCGGTCGTACGGTCCGCGCTGACGCACGAGGCGGCGGCGAAGGTGCTGCGCGGCTTCGTACTGCGCCGCCTCCTGGAGCGGATCGCGGCGGACCTGGACGTACCGGAACCGACGTTCCGGGCGGAGCTGGCGCTCTCGCACATGATCGGGATCGCGATCGTGCGGTACGCGCTGGAGGTCGAGCCGCTGGCGTCGGCGGAGGTGGACGACATCGTGGCGATGGTCGCCCCGACCCTCCAGCGGTACCTGACCGAAGGCTGAACGGGCACCGACCGGAGCCGACGGACACCGACCGAAGCCGACGGGCACCCGTGGCCGAAGGCTGCACGAACACGGTGACCGAAAGCTGAACGGGCACCGGCCGGGCACAGTGACCGAAAGCTGAACAGTCATTCCGCCATCCGGACAAGCTGTCCAAATCCTGGAGCCGAGGCGTACGCTCGGTGGCAGTTCGTACCGTACGTATCCGTACTCCTGGGAAGTGAACCCGATGCCCGAGCTGAGGTCCCGCACCGTCACCCACGGCCGCAACATGGCAGGCGCCCGCGCGCTCATGCGCGCCTCCGGTGTAGCGAGCGAGGACATCGGCAAGCCGATCATCGCGGTCGCCAACTCCTTCACCGAGTTCGTCCCCGGCCACACCCACCTCGCCCCGGTCGGCCGGATCGTCTCCGAGGCGATCCTGGCGGCGGGCGCCGTCCCCCGTGAGTTCAACACCATCGCGGTCGACGACGGCATCGCGATGGGCCACGGCGGAATGCTGTACTCCCTCCCGTCCCGCGACCTGATCGCGGACTCGGTCGAGTACATGGTGGAGGCCCACTGCGCCGACGCCCTGATCTGCATCTCCAACTGCGACAAGATCACCCCCGGCATGCTGATGGCGGCGCTCCGCCTCAACATCCCCACGATCTTCGTCTCCGGCGGCCCGATGGAGTCCGGCCGGGCCACCCTCGTCGACGGCACCGTCCGCACGCTCGACCTGGTCGACGCGATGTCCGACGCGGTCAACGACAAGATCTCCGACGAGGACATGCTCCGCATCGAGGAGAACGCCTGTCCCACCTGCGGCTCCTGTTCGGGCATGTTCACCGCCAACTCGATGAACTGCCTCGCCGAGGCCATCGGACTCGCCCTCCCCGGCAACGGCTCGACCCTCGCCACGCACACCGCCCGCCGCGCCCTGTACGAGAACGCGGGCCGCACGATCGTCGAGATCACCAAGCGCCACTACGAGCAGGACGACGCGACCGTCCTGCCCCGCGCCATCGCCTCGCGCGCCGCGTTCGAGAACGCCATGGCCCTCGACATCGCCATGGGCGGCTCCACCAACACGATCCTGCACCTGCTGGCCGCCGCCCAGGAGGCCGAACTCGACTTCGGGCTCCGGGAGATGGACGAGATCTCGCGCCGCGTCCCCTGCCTGGCCAAGGTCGCTCCGAACGTCGGCAAGAACCGCACGTACTACATGGAGGACGTCCACCGCGCGGGCGGCATCCCCGCCATCCTCGGCGAGCTCTACCGCGGCGGACTCCTCAACGAGGACGTCCACTCCGTCCACTCCCCGTCCCTCGCCGACTGGATCAAGTCCTGGGACGTGCGCGGCGGTTCACCGTCCGCCGAGGCGACCGAGCTGTGGCACGCGGGCCCCGGCTGCGTCCGCTCCGCCACCGCCTTCTCGCAGTCCGAGCGCTGGGACACCCTCGACACCGACGCCGAGGAGGGCTGCATCCGCTCCGTCGAGCACGCCTACTCCAAGGACGGCGGCCTCGCCGTCCTCAGGGGCAACCTCGCCCCCGACGGCTGCGTCGTGAAGACCGCCGGTGTCGACGAGTCGATCTGGACCTTCGAGGGCCCGGCCGTGGTCTGCGAGTCGCAGGAGCAGGCCGTCGAGAAGATCCTCCTCAAGGAGGTCAAGGCGGGCGACGTCGTCGTCATCCGTTACGAGGGCCCCAAGGGCGGCCCCGGCATGCAGGAGATGCTCTACCCGACCTCGTACCTGAAGGGCACCGGCCTCGGCAAGCAGTGTGCGCTGATCACCGACGGCCGCTTCTCCGGCGGCACCTCGGGCCTCTCGATCGGCCACGCCTCGCCGGAAGCGGCGTCCGGCGGCACGATCGCGCTCGTCGAGGACGGCGACCGCATCCGCATCGACATCCCGAACCGTACGATCGAACTCCTGGTCTCCGGCGAGGAGCTGGCGGAACGCAGTGAGGCGCTCGGCGGCGTGTACGCCCCGAAGAACCGCGAGCGCAAGGTCTCGCAGGCCCTGCGCGCGTACGCCGCGATGGCGACCAGTGCGGACAAGGGTGCGGTGCGGGACGTGTCGAAGCTCGGCTAGTACGGGGCAGGCCCGGCGGGGCGGTCTCGCACCAGGCCGGGCGCGGTTGCCGGGGACGAGGAGTACTCGTCCCGCGGCAACCGCGCCCGGCCTGTGCATGTGCCGGGCCTGTGCATGTGCCCGGCCTGCTCAATTTCGAGGCGCCGCGGGGTCAGAGGGCGATGACCAGCAGGGCGAAGGCGGCGACGATGACGGCGACGCGGACGTAGTGGTAACGCTCCCAGCGGTTCGCCTGCTGCTTCCAGTCGGCGGGCCGGTTCTCAGGGGTCCACGTCTTGCTCCGGTTGTTGATCGGGACGAGCAGCAGGATCGACATGATCACGCTGACCATCAGCAGCGCGCCGGCGGTGACGACGAGGCCGGTGCCGTGGTCGTGCCATCCGGTGACCGCCCAGACCGCGACCAGGATGAGCGAGCTGATGTACCAGACCGGCATCACGGCGCCGAGCATCCGGCCTCCGTGGGCGCGGCCGAGCTGGCCGCTGTCGCCGGGGAGTGCGTCGAGTATCCGGTTGATGACGAAGGCGACGGAGAACTCCACGCCCACCATCACGCCGACGGACACGGTGGTGAACACCTCAAGTGCATTGAGCATGACGGCCACTCCTGATTTCTAGCGCTGCTAGCTGATGACGCAACGCTAGTACTACTACCGCTCGATTGTCTAGCGGTGCTAGGGTCGAATCATGTCGGTACAGGAACGCAAGCAGCGCGAACGGCTGGAGCGCGAGCGCCTCATCGTGGCGACAGCCCGTGAACTCGCCGAGCAGCAGGGCTGGGACGCGGTCACCACCCGCCGGCTCGCCGAGCGCATCGAATACAGCCAGCCCGTCCTCTACAGCCACTTCCGCGGCAAGCGCGAGATCATCGGCGCCGTCGCGCTCGAAGGCGCTGCCGAGTTGGCCGCGGTGCTACGGGCCGCGACCTCGGCCACGTCTTCCGTGACCACGTCCACCTCGGCCGCGCCCTCCGCCGTGTCCTCGGCCGCGCCTTCTGCCGCGCCCTCCGCCTCGGACGGCCCTCGCGCCCGGGTCGCCGCCCTCGCCCGCGCCTACCTCGACTTCGCCGCACGCAACCCGGCGGTCTACGACGCCCTGTTCGCGCTCGACGGCGGCCTGGCCTTCGCGAACGAAGACACCCCCCAACCCCTGAAGGACGCCTTCGCCGCCCTGCTGGAAAGCCTCGGCGAGGTCGCGGGGGACGGCGTCCACCCGGGAGTGTTCACCGAGATGTTCTGGGCGGCGCTGCACGGGCTGGCCACCCTGACCCGAGCGGGACGGCTGCCGCCGGAGTACGCCGAGTCGAGGGTGGAGCTGCTGGTGGACCGGCTCCCCGTGTTCTGACCCACCGTCGTCAGGGCCGAGGCGGGTTGCCGCCCCCGCCCCCTCTCGGAGGAGGAGGCGGGGGCGGCGGCGCTCCACCTCCGCCTTCCCGGCCGTCTTCCCTGCGTCCCTCCCCGCCACCCGCCCGCAGTGCCGGATCCGCCGGGTCGAAGGAGAAGACCTCGCCGCTCGTGCCGGTGACGATCAGCGAGCCGCCCGCGAGCAGGACCGTTGTGTCGTGGTACGCGGCGGGCGGCGTGCTCCGCTGCGCCGAGCGCCACATCTCCCTGCCCGTACGGGAGTTGAGTGCGACCACCTTCCCGCTGAGGCTCGGCAGGAACAGGGTCGCGCCCTTGCGGTCGGTCTCCGGCACGCCCAGCCCCCGCACCCCGGCCTCCTTCCGCCAGCGAAGACCGCCGGTCCTGGCGTCGTACGCGGAGACCGTCCCCCAGTGGTGCACGAAGTAGACGGTGCCGTGGAGCAGGACCGGGCGCCCCTTCGGCGTGCCCGCCAGGGCGAGGGTGCGCGGGGCGCGGGCGCCGGTGGGGTCGACGAGGAGGAGCGAGGAGTGGCTGCCCTCGTGGTTGGCGTGCTCGGCGGCGTCGCCGAACCGCGCCCACTTGGCGAAGACCAGCAACCCCTTGTCGATCCCCAGGAGTTCGTGGTCGCGGCCCTTGGTCACCAGGGCGGCCGGCCTGCCGTCGGCGGTCGCGTACCGGACGTAACTCCGGGGCGCGGCACCGTCGTCGGGGCGCGTGCAGGCCCCGTACAGCTGCCCTTCGCGTACGAACGGGGAGCAGGCCTGCCCGGCCGGGTTCTTCGCGGTCCAGCGGGTGACGCCGGTGACGGCGTCGCGGGCGACGACGGTGCGCAGGCCGGCGTCGGGGGCGACGACGAGCCCGCCGAGGACGGCGGGCGGTTCGTAACCGCCGGCGGGCCGGTGCCAGAGGCGGTGGCCGTCCCGGGTGTCGAGGGCGGTGAGTCGCCGGGCCGAGTCCGACACGGTCTCGACGACGAAGACCACCGTGCCCTTGGCGGCGGCCTCGGACGGGGAGGAGTCGTTGATCTCCTGGGTGCCGGGGGCCGTCGGCGGCTCCGGTGCGCGCCAGACGGTGGAACCGGTGGCGGCATCCAGCCGTACGGCCCTGAGGTTGGACCCGCCACAGTGCACGGCGGGGCCGGACACGGTGCAGCGAACCCCCTCGAAGGGCCCCCACGCACCTGCGGCGGTGGGCAGCGCGGTCTGCCAGGAACGCCGCGCGGCCGACGGCTTCGCACTGCCCTCACTGCCCTTGTCGGTCGTCCCGCCGGGGGAGTGCAGCAGAAGTACGAGCCCACCGACGCCGAGCGCGAGCAGGAACGCGGCGGCGGAGCCGAGGCGGACGCGACGGGAGAGGGAGGTGCGGGCGGTGGGGGGAGCGGGAGTGCAGAGCGGAGGTGTGGGCCGGCCGCCGACGGAACCCCCACGCCGAACGACGACGGTGTCGGTATCGCCGTCGATATCCCTGTCGCCGTCAGTACCCGCACCCGCATCGGCATCCGCATCGGTATCGGTATCGGCATCCAGCCCTACCCCCACCCCCGGGACGGTCGCGGGCGTCCACCGCCGTAACAGCGTGGCCAGTTCGTCCGTGTCCGGCCGGTCCTGCGGTTCCTTGACCAGGCAGTACTCCAGGATCCCGCGCAGCGGTTCGCGCACGCCGTCGAGCACGGGCTGCTCGTGCACCACCTGATACGCCGTCAGGTACGGGCTGTCCGCGTCGAACGGGCCGCGCCCCACGGCCGCGTACACGAGCAGCGTGGCGAGCGAGAAGACGTCGGATGCGGGACCGATGGTGCGGGGGCTGTTGAGCTGCTCGGGCGACATGAACGGCGGGGTGCCCATCACGTGCCCGGTGATGGTCAGCGCACGGTTGCCGACGGCGCGCGAGACGCCGAAGTCGATGACACGGGGCCCGTCGTGGGCCATGAGTACGTTGGCGGGCTTGAGGTCGCGATGTACGACGCCGACGCGATGAATGTCCCGCAAGGCCTCGACGAGCCCGAGCGCCAGCAGCCTCAACTCCGCCTCCGCCAGCGGCCCCTGGCTCTCCAGCCGCTCGGCGAGGGTCGGCCCGGGAACGTACTGGGTCGCCATCCACGGCCGTACGGCATCGGGATCGGCATCCAGGACGGCGGCGGTGAAAGCCCCGCTCACTCTCCGCGCGGCGGCGATCTCCTGCCGGAAACGGGTCCGGAAGTCCGGATCGGCGGAGTACTGCTCGTGGATCACCTTGACGGCGACCTCGCGACCGGAGGGAGACCTGCCGAGGAAAACGGCGCCCATGCCACCGGTACCGAGCCGGCCGAGGAGCCGGTAGTCCCCGATGAACTGGGGATCGTCCGCCGCGAGCGACACGGCTCAGCTCCCTTCGACTCCCTCACCGGGAGAAGTGCGTGGTCACCTCACCCTAGAACGCACGAGCGCCCCCGAACCCCCAAAACCGGAATGCCCCACCCCCAACCCCTGCCCAAACCCTGCCCACTTCCACCCCCACCCGATCACCACCCGATCCCCCAACGAGTAACCCCCCCCGGGAACGAGTAACCCCACGGGCCCCTCCGCCCTGGGCCGTCGCTGGGCCGTCGCTGGGCCGTCGCTGGGCCGTCGCTGGGCCGACGCGCCCGCCCCTCCCGGCTGCTGCGTCCGCGTGCCTCCTCCGTCCCCGGGCTGGCGCCTCCACGCCCTCCTGCACCCGCTGTGGGCACGCGCTCCCTCGCCGCACCCGCACCCGCCCTCACCCACGGCCCCGCCCCCGGACCTGCAACCGCCCCCTCCCCCCACCCCCGGGGATAATCGACCCCGTGAGCGAGAACCCCCAGAACTCCGACGCCGACGCCCCCACCACCCCTGCCACCCCCACCACCCCCACCGGCCCCCAGCCCGAGCCCCTCCGCTTCTTCGGCACGACCTGGCTGCACCACGACAACGGCTACGCCCTGCGCCGCGCCGGCGTATCGGTCGGTTCGATCGCGGCCGCGGTCGCCGGCTGCTTCCTCCTCCGCTTCGCCTACCAGGGCCTTCAGATCGCAGACGTCGGCGGCATCGTCGGCATGCTCGTCGTGGTGATGTTCGCGATCTGCAGCGCCATCGCGTTCCGCAAGACCTGGGAGGGCTTCTCCGCCCGCCCCGCGGACCCGGCCCGCGAGCAGTCCCTCCGCAGCCTGAAGACCATCGGCTTCGTCGGCTCGCTCCTGGCGTACTTCTTCCGCTCCCTGACCGAGGCCCCCGGCGAGAAGCTGCACCGCACGGAGTACGAGACGGCCCTCAAGCAGTACGAACGCCGCCGAGGCTCCCGTACGGGCAACCCGTCCGCCCGCAAGAAGAAGCCCAAGCGCAAGTAACCCTCCCCAAAGGTCACCCCGAAGGCCAGGATGGCCCCATGGCCACCCCACCCCACCCTCCCGAACCCCGATCAGCACCCAAAGCCGGATCAGCCCCCGAAGCCGAAGCCGAAGCCGGCACCGGAACCCCCGCCCCCGCCGCCTCCCCCTCCAGCTCCTCCAGCCCCTCCACCCCCTACTTCGCCTCCCCCACCCTCGCCCCCGCCCACTTCACCTCCCGCGCCCACTCCTTCAACGCCGCAGCCGCCAGCTACGCCGCCCACCGCCCCTCGTACCCGCCCGCCCTCCTGGACGCCGTCGAGGAACTGGCCGGCCGCCCTCTCTCCGGTGCCCGCGTGGCCGACATCGGCGCCGGCACCGGCATCGGAACCGCCGTGCTCGTCGCCCACGGCGCCCGCCCGATCGCCGTCGAACCGGGCGACGGCATGGCCGCCGAGTTCCGCCGTACGCTCCCCGACGTCCCGCTCGTCCGGGGCGACGGCAACCATCTCCCCCTCGCCACCGCCTCCGCCGACTTCATTACGTACGCCCAGGCCTGGCACTGGACCGACGCCGCGCTCTCCGCCCCGGAAGCGATGCGCGTCCTGCGCCCCGGCGGTGCGCTCGCCCTCTGGTGGAACGTCATGGACGACACCGTCCAGTGGGTCGCCGACCAGGACACCCGCCTCCGCACCTTCTTCGCCGACACCCCGAGCGCGGACCCCGAGCCGAGCACCCCCACTCAGCCGTCCACCGAAGCCGAGCCGGGCACCCCCACCCCCATGAGCGCCCACGGCAACATGAAGAACCGCATCAGCCACAACACCGGCGGCCTGAACTTCCTGTCCCGCAAGGTCCCCTGGAGCCGCCGCATCTCCATCGAAGAGCACCTGGCGAACCTCGGCACCCACTCGGCGTTCCTGATCCACGACCCGGAATCCACCGATCGCTTCTTCGCGAAGGAGCGCGCCGAACTCCTCAACGCCTTCCCGGACGGCTGGCTCGAAGAGCCGTACGTGGTCGAACTCCACGTGGCCCGCGCCCCCCACTGAGCAGCCGCCTCAGAGGCACGGGGGCAGGAGCAAGTACCTGCCCCTCACCACCCCGCGGACCGAAGCCCCTCACCACACCCGCAGGCCGAAGCCCTTCATCCCCGCCGAGCCCCCCACCTCACCCCCGCCCACACCAGCAGCACTCCTCCCACGGCCCCGACCACCCAGTCCGAAGCCGCCGGAACCCCCGCCTCCCGAAGCAGCGCCGCCACCCCGAAGCTGGTCCCCCAGACGCTCTCCGTCAGGGCCGACCCGAACCCCTGCACAAAGAAGAGCGTGCCGACGATCCACAGCGCCGTCTGCCCACCGGGCTTTCCTGTCCCACTCACCGCTCGTCCCGAAGTCATCCGTACGTACACCTTCCGCATGGTCGACAACGCGCATCGCCGTTCCGATACGCTTGCATCAGTACGACCGTAACAGCGTTCCGATGCAAGTGCATCACATCGCCTAGACTTACCGTCATGCCGAGACAGGTGGACCACGACAGCCGACGCCGCCAGATCGCCCGGGGCGTCTTCGAGCTCATCGCCGAACGCGGCCTGGAAGCCGCGACCCTGCGCGACGTCGCCGCACGGGCGGGCGTCTCCATGGGCGCGGCGCAACGCTGCTTCCGCACCAAGGGGGAGATGCTGCTCTTTGCGCTGGAGTACATGAATCAGCAGGTCACCACCCGGATCCAGGCCGCGATCGCCGACTCGGAGGACCCCGGGTCGACGATCACGATGCTGGAGCAGACGCTCCTCGGCACGATCCCCACGGACGAACAGGGCCGCGCGGAGGCCCGGGTCTGGCTGGCCTTCTCCGCCCAGGCGGCCATCGACCCGAAACTGGCCGCGGTGCAGCGCGAGCAGTACGACGGCCTGGCCGAGCTCCTCACCCTGCTCATCCGCGTCGCGCAGGACGCCGGTGGCCTGCGCGACGACCTCGACGCCAAGTCCGAGGCCGAATCCCTGATCGCCCGCACGGACGGCCTGAACATCCAGCTCCTGCTGTCCCGGACGACCCCCGCCGAGGCTCGATCCGCCCTGCGCCACCACCTGGGCGCCCTGCGCACCTCCTGACCAAGTCCCGACCCCGTATCTCGACCCCGAGCACCCGGCCCCGTACCCGTACCCGTACCCGTACCCCGGCCCCGGCCCCGGGCCTGTGCCCGTACCTCGGCCGCGTGCCCGTGCCTCGGCCCTGGGTCCGTGCTCCGGCCCCGCACCCGCACCCGCACCCGTACCCCGCACCCGTACCTCGGCCCCGGGCCCGTACCCCGGCCCGGGGCCCGCACCCCGCACCCGCACCCCGGCCCCGTACCCCGAGCTCGCCCCAGCTTCGTACCCCCTGCCTGGACATCGTCCACGAGCACGCTCAACCCGGCAGCAGGCCATCCACTGACCTGCAAACCGCCGCCCCCGGGCGGCTCGCCCCCGATCCCAGTGGTCGGCCCGAGCCCGACAGGTGCGCCGGGCGCCGTGCCGGTGTCACGCCCGTACGCCCCCTGAATGTCCCCGGCGGACCCCTTCAGTCCTTGACGCCTCCGCAGCCATGGGCGCATAATTCATCAAGTGATGAATAAGCCCTGGAGTCCTCCATGACCACTCCCCACCCCGCAGCCGCCGGTGCGACCACTCCAGTCACTCCGACCACTCCGATCACTCCGGACGCCTCGCCCCCCGTCCTCCTCGCCCTCTCCGCCCGCGACCTCACCGTCACCCGCGGCCCCCACCCCGTCCTCCACGACCTCACCTTCTCCATCCCGTCGGCTCGGATCACCGGCCTCCTCGGCCCCTCCGGCTGCGGCAAATCCACCCTGCTGCGCGCAGTGGTCGGTACGCAGGCCAAAGTCGCCGGCACTCTCACCGTCCTGGGCCTCCCCGCAGGGCACGCAGCCCTCCGCCCCCGCATCGGTTACGTCACCCAAGCACCGTCCGTCTACGACGACTTGACGGTCCGCCAGAACCTCGCGTACTTCGCCGCGATCCTCACCCCCGGCCGCGCCGCCGCCGACCACCGCCGCGAGTCCGTCACCCGCGCACTCGCCGACGTCGACCTCACCGCCCAGGCCGACGCCCTCACCGGCAACCTCTCCGGCGGCCAGCGCAGCCGCGTCTCACTCGCCGTGGCACTCCTCGGCACCCCGGAACTGCTCGTCCTCGACGAACCGACGGTCGGCCTGGACCCGGTCCTGCGCCGTGACCTCTGGGACCTCTTCCACGCCCTCGCCGCCGAACGCGGCACCACCCTCCTGATCTCCTCCCACGTCATGGACGAGGCCGAACGCTGCGACCGCCTCCTCCTCATGCGCGAGGGCCGGATCCTCGCCGAGGACACCCCGGCCGCCCTCCGCGCCCGTACCCAGACCCCCACGGTCGAGGAAGCCTTCCTCCACCTGGTCAGCCAGACCTGACCGAGCGCATCCCACCCACCCCGAAGGGACCTGGCCCCATGTCCCCCCACCGCACCCTCTCCACCGCAGCCCGCGTACTGCGCCAACTGCGCCACGACCCCCGCGCAACGGCCCTGATGCTCCTGGTCCCGGCAGTGATGATCACGCTCCTCCGCTTCGTCTTCGACACAGCACCCGGCCAGGTAAGCGGAAGCGGAGGCGGAGGGGGCGGGGGAGCAGGCCCCAGTCCCTTCGACGCCGTAGGAGCCTCCCTCCTCGGCATCTTCCCCCTGGTCACGATGTTCCTGGTGACCTCCATCGCCACCCTCCGCGAACGCACCGGCGGAACCCTCGAACGCCTCCTCGCCATGCCCCTCGGCAAAGCGGAACTGATCGGCGGCTACGCGCTCGCCTTCTCGCTGCTCGCCCTGATCCAGGCCGCACTCACCACCGCGCTCGCGGTCTGGCTGCTGGGCCTGGACGTCATGGGCTCCCCCTGGCTGCTCCTCCTGGTGGCTCTCCTGGACGCCCTCCTCGGCACGGCCCTCGGCCTCTTCGTCTCGGCCTTCGCGGCGTCGGAGTTCCAGGCGGTCCAGTTCATGCCGGTGGTGATCTTCCCGCAGCTGCTGCTCTGCGGCCTGTTCACCCCGCGGGCCACCATGCAGCCCGTACTGGAGGCGATCTCCACGGTCCTCCCCATGTCGTACGCGGTGGACGCGATGAACGAGATCCGCACCCACACCGAGATCACGGCCACCTTCGTCCGCAGCACCTCGATCGTCGCCGCGGCCGCCCTCCTGGTTCTCTGCCTGGGCGCCGCCACCCTCCGCCGCCGCACCCCGTGACCCCCTCCCACCCCTCGGACACCCCTCCACTCCCCACCCGCCCCGGTGCAAGGATGGCCAGGTACCTGAGCCCCACCGCCCCGGAGGGTGTCCCGCATGACCCAGCAGCCAGCCGCAACGCACACCACCACACCTGAAACACCGGCACCGGCACCCGCACCGGCCCCCGCACCCGCCCCCACGCCGAAGACCGTCGCCGTCCTCGGCACCGGAAAGATCGGCGAAGCCCTCCTCAGCGGGATGATCCGCGGCGGCCGCCGCCCGGCGGACCTCCTGGTCACCGCCCGCCGCAGCGAACGCGCCGAGGAACTCCGCACCCGCTACGGCGTCGAAGCGGTCTCCAACGCCGAAGCCGCCAAGCGCGCCGACACCCTCATCCTCACCGTGAAGCCCCAGGACATGGGCAAGCTCCTGGACGAGCTCGCCCCGCACGTCCCCGCCGACCGCCTGGTCATCAGCGGCGCAGCCGGCATCCCCACCTCCTTCTTCGAGGAGCGCCTCGCCGCCGGCACCCCCGTCGTCCGCGTCATGACGAACACCCCCGCCCTCGTCGACGAGGCCATGTCCGTCATCTCGGCAGGCAGCCACGCGACCCCCGCCCACCTCGCCCACGCCGAGGAGATCTTCGGCGGCGTCGGCAAGACGCTGCGCGTCCCCGAGTCCCAGCAGGACGCGGCCACCGCCCTCTCCGGTTCGGGCCCGGCGTACTTCTACTTCCTCGTCGAAGCGATGACCGACGCCGGCATCCTGCTGGGCCTGCCCCGCGCCCAGGCCCACGACCTGATCGTGCAGGCCGCCATCGGTGCCGCAGTCATGCTCCGCGACAGCGGCGAGCACCCCGTGAAGCTCCGCGAAGCCGTCACCTCCCCGGCCGGCACCACCATCAGCGCCATCCGCGAGCTGGAGAACCACGGCGTACGGGCGGCCCTCATCGCCGCCCTGGAAGCCGCCCGCGACCGCAGCCGCGAACTGGCCTCCGGCAACGGCTGACCCCCACCGGGACGGCCGCGAACGGCCCAAAGGCCCACGAGGACCCAAGGCCCACAAGGACCCAAAGGCCCACGAGGACACGGAGCCCAGGCCGCCCCGCCCCTCACCCCGCAGGCATCAACCCAATGGCCCGGTACGCCGCATCCACGGTGGGCCGGGCCATCGCCCGTGCCCGCGCAGCCCCCTCCCGCAGCACCCCGTCCAGATACCCGGGATCCGCCGCCAGCTCCGCGTGCCTCTCCCGCACCGGCCGCAACACCTCCACCACCGCGTCCGCGACATCCTTCTTCAACGCCCCGTACGACGCGTACGAGCCCGCCAGCTCCTCGGGCGTCCCCCCGCCCCCACAGGCCGCCAGCACCTCCAGCAGATTCGCCACCCCGGGCTTCTTCTCCCGGTCGTACTCGACGGCCCCGCTCCCGCTGTCGGTCACTGCCCGCATGACCTTCTTCCGCACCACGTCCGCCTCATCGAGCACAAAGACCACACCCCCGGTCCCCACAGTCGTCTTCCCCATCTTCGAAGCCGGATCCTGCAGGTCCATGACCCGCGCGGCCACCGTAGGCCTGGTCGCCCGAGGCACCACGAACGTCTGCCCGTACTTCTGGTTGAACCGCACCGCCAGGTCCCGCGTCAGCTCCACATGCTGCGTCTGGTCGTCCCCCACCGGCACTTCACTCGCCCCGTACGCCAGGATGTCCGCGGCCATCAGCACCGGATACGTCAGCAACGACAGCCGCACACTCTCCCCGGCCGCCTGTGCCTGCACGGTCTTCTCCTTGTACTGGATCATCCGCCGCATCTCCCCGTCGGAAGCCGTGCACTCCAGTACGTACGAAAGCCGCGCATGCTCATCCACATGGCTCTGCACGAACAAGGTGCAACCAGCTGGATCCAGGCCGGCCGCCAGCAGCAGCGTCCCCACCTGCCGGCTGAGCCGCAGCACCCGCGCCGGATCGTGCTCCACGGTCAGCGCATGCAGGTCCACCACGCAGAACAGCGCCTCACCCCGGTGCTGGTCCACCTCTGTCCACTGCCGCACGGCCCCGAGGTAGTTCCCGAGCGTCATGTGCCCGGTCGGCTTGATCCCACTGAAGATCCGCGTCATCTCTCTCGTCCTCCTGGTCGAGGCCGCCACCACCGGCGACCGACCTCCCGGAGGGAGATACACAAACGGCCGCCGAAGCGGCGGCCGTTTGGTGCATACGTGTGCGCGGCCGCCGTCAGGCGGCCCACCAGCAGAGGGTGCACGTACGCGTAGTCATGCGGACCACCGTAGCCCCACAACCCGGGGTTGACACAGGATTTGCCCGTACGTAATGTTCTCCGAGCTGTCCGACTGTGAGTACTGACCCCGGTCGGTCCCCGGACAGTCATTCCGCACCAACCATTCGAGCAGGCGACTCTCCGTCGCATTGTCTTCGCGTGCGCTTTTGCGAAATGTAGGAATCCGCGTTCGAGAGGACGCACCCCGATTGGCATCGGGGCCCAGGAATCCGCTAATGTCTCACTCGTCGGAACGGCCCAACGGCCGCAAAGACAAACCCCGCTGACTGGGAATCAGGCCCGAAAGGATCTGATAGAGTCGGAACCGCCGGAAAGGGAAAACGCGAAAGCGAAGAACCTGGAAAGCACCGAGGAAGTCGGAACGGAAACGGTCTGATAGAGTCGGAAACGC